>NZ_LIRO01000096.1:308-104925 GCF_002742025.1 Limnothrix sp. PR1529 | reverse complement strand
GGCTTGATTTTGGTGACGGGGCCCACGGGTTCCGGGAAGTCCACCACCATGGCCGCCATGTTCGACTACATCAACAAGAGCATGGCGAAGCACATCATCACGATCGAGGATCCGGTGGAGTTTGTGCATGTCAGCCAAAAATCCCTGATCAAGCACCGGGAAGTGGGGCGGCACACGCGGCAATTTTTCAACGCCCTGAAGGGGGCCCTGCGCCAAGACCCGGACATCATGTTGGTGGGGGAAATTCGGGATGCGGAAACAATGAAAATCGCCCTGAAGGCGGCCTCAACGGGTCACTTGGTTTGTGGAACCCTGCACACCAACAGCGCCATCAAGACGATCGAGCGGGTGTTGGGGATGTTTCCCCCCAATGAGCACGCGGCCCTGCGGGTGAGTTTGGCCGAATCGTTGGTGGCGATCATTGCCCAAGGCTTGTGCAAAACCACCGATGGGAAACGAGCTGCCTACCACGACATCTTGATCGCCACGGATGCGATTAAGGAATACATCATCAAGGGCGAGATGGAGGAGATTAACCAGGTGATGCTGAAGTCAGAGTTTGACGGCATGATCACCATGAATAAGGCGCTGTTTAATCTCTACCAAGAGGGCCGCATCACGGAGGAAGTGGCGCTGGAAAACTCGCCCACACCGAACGAAATGGCCCAATTCCTGCGCGGTCGGGTGTAGGTTGTGCGTTTGAGGGGCAAGGGGCTTCAGCCCCTTGTCTCCGATTGTCATACAAGCGTCTGAAACCCTGATTCCACCGTACCGACATCGTGAGGAGCAAGGGGCTTAAGCCCCTTGTTACGACGACTGGGACATGGAAAATCAATCGTTTCCGCCTGATCCTAGGAAATGACGACAGGCCCTAAAGCCCCTTGTCTCCGATTCGGGCCTAGACGTTTTTCAGGGCTTCGGGTTGGGTTTGCAACCCGTGATCGACCCCGTGGCGTTGCAAGATGGTTTTAATTTCTTGGGCGATCGGGATGGGCTGTTCCACCATGCCCATATGTCCACAATCGGGAATTTCCCGCAGGTTTTCGCCCGACATGTCAAACAGTGGATGGAAGCTGGCCAAGTGGCGCACATAGCGCGGCTCCATCACAGAATCTTGGTTTCCGGCAATGAAGTAGGCCGGCTGGGTGAGCTGGGCCACCACCTGGGGCAAGCGATGAACTTCCGCTTCGGTGGTGGACTCCAACAGAGTCCAGAGGGCCGCTTCGGGATGGGCGGTCACAAAGTCGATCAGTCGCTGCCGACCCCATTGGCGGTCTACGGGGCGGGCCACGCTGTCGCGGCTGAAGACCCAATCGAGACCCGGAAAGGCCCGCAACCATTGGGGCCGAAATTGCACCAAGCGCTGGCCAACGGCCCGAAAGCGCTCAAATTCCTCTTTGAGATAAATGCCGCCGCCGGAGTTGAGGCAAATGACCCCTTGAATCCGATCGGGAAATTTGTGGGCGCTCCACAGGGCGATCGCTCCGCCAAGGGAGTGACCCACAATCCAGGCGGTCTCAATTCCCAAATGCTCAAGCAGCCGATTTAAATCTTCGGCATAGGCTGCCGGGGCGTAGTTTTGGTAACGCTCGCGCGGCGTTGAAAATTGCTGGGGTTGGGTGGGTTGGGATGCCCCAAAACCGCGCAGGTCATAGGACAAACAGGGGATATGGGGCTGGAATTGGTCAATGAGGGGCTGCCAATAGTGGCGGCTGAGCAGCCAGCCATGGACAAAGACCAAAGCCCAGCGGGTGGGGCGATCGGGATCGAGCCGGTAACTGTGGGGAACGCCGCGAATGGTGATGGTTGCCATACTCCGATCCTATCAGGAACAGCCCGATCCCTGGATCGGTTTGGAAGCGCAAGGGAAGTGGTTCCCCAACAAAAAACTTGAGAAGCTGAAATGCTTTGGTAGTGGTGGTTTTCAGGGTTTCAGCCTCTGACGGTTCCGGATTTTGGCTGCCCTGCCCGAAAGAGAAAAAGTCTCGATCGATCCCCACGGCCCCCGGCCCAGCAAGACAGCGAATCGAGGCTAATCGCTCGATGCGCCCCTCGAAATTGGCTCCGAGCAGGGCGATCGATCACGATCCACCTCGATTCGCCTCGATCCACCGCGACCACGGCAATCAACGCAATAACAATCAATAAACCAGAATCAACAAACCAGAATCAACAAAACAGCGACGGGTCATCAGCAATGGCCACTGGCAACCGGCAATTAACAACTGCAAAAGCCAATCATCGCCGTAACGCATTGGGGGAGTCATTCTCAGCAGTTCTGATCTGGTTTTGTTCTCTCAGAACTGTCGCCCCAAAACCACACTCCACCACACCCAATTCAGAATTACTGGATACCAGACTGAACTGGCTCAACGAACCGCAAACATGCTTTAGCTAATTCTGACCAATGCTGATTGGTGGAGGGTTGAAAATTCCGTTTTTGATGGAATCAAATTCTCGGAATTTGCATAACAAAATCCTAGAAAGAAAACGGAATCAACCCCCCAATTACAGGCTGCATCAAACGATCCTTAGCTCATAGGAGCGGCGAACACATACCGCACAAAATCACGGCGGCCGCTGCCCCGGTGCGAGTTCCGAGTGCGGCGCACCACAGTGGGTGCAGCCTCTACGGACAGTTCTTGATGATTGATCATTTGGGTTTCGGAAACCAAGGGAGTCATTGCGCCCGCCGGCAGCGATGGCGCAACCGCTAGGCACAAACCGAGCAGCATCGAAGCAGAAGGGAACAGGCGCATAGGAAGAAATCCATCTCGAACGTTGCTGCTCCTTCCTTCTGAAAAAAATCAACGGAATCAGGAAAACAAATCAACATTTTTAGTAAGAATTTTGATGTCTTTCTCCGGAACTAATTCCCTTTACGGTTCAGTGCCAATTCCTTGACTGGCCCCGCAATTTGGGTAGTAATTAGCTAATTAGAATCTCTTCGTTCGGGGGGCCGGAAAACCGGATTTTGGGGAGAAATTGGGGTCAAAATTGCGATCGCCACGGCATCAGTGCTGGTTGAATGGAGAATTGACGAACACCAAGGAAGATTCGCCGTTGTCTGGATTGGCCAATTCACAAACCGACCTACGGGCAAACTCGCTGGTCAGCACGATCGAGGCAATTTTGTATCTCAAGGGACAGCCCCTCAGTTTGGCGGAGATTGCTGACTGTGCCGGTTGCGCGCGAGATCTGGCCCACGAGGCCTTGCTGGACTTGATGAACGACTATGCCCAGCGGGACACGGCGTTGGAGGTGGTGGAACTGCGCAAGGGCTGCTACACGTTGCAATTGCGCGATCGATTCCAGTCCCTGGTGGAGCGGCTGATTCCGGCGGACTTGGGAGTGGCGGCGTTGCGAACGTTGGCGGTCATTGCCCTCAAGGGGCCGCTGCCGATGGCGGATTTGGTCGATTTACGCGGCTCCGGAGCCTATCAACATGTCCAGGAGCTGGTGGAGCGAGATTTTGTGAAAAAACGGCGCTATGGCCGATCGTCCATGGTGCAGGTGAGCGAAAAGTTCCACCGCTACTTTCAGTTGGATGTGGAAAATCAGAATTCTGCCCAGTTGGAGTTGGCGCTCAATCAGTTGCGATCGAGCCTGCCGCCGGATGAGGATGCGGCCGAAGACCCGGAAGATCTAGAGGATCCAGAAGACCTCGATCGGGATTCGGTTGATCCAGATCTGGACTGAGAATCTGGGCTGGGAATCTGGGCTGGGAATTTTAGGGTAATGATTTTGAGGAAATTCTTGAGCCGATCGGGAGTGTGCGCCTCTTGAAATATTTGTGGCATCAGTGGTTAGCCGCCGCCTCAGAGCGGCCAGACCTGCGGGCCCCGATCGCGGTGGTCTTGGGGGCCATTCCCGGCGCATTGGGGCGTTATTATCTGTCGCTGCTTTGTGCGCGGCTGTGGGGCACGGGTTGGCCGATCGGCACGTTTTTGGTGAATTTGTCTGGGGCGGTGTTGATGGGGCTGCTTGTGGGGTGGATGACGGATCGATCGCCCCTGTATCCCGAATTGCGGCTGTTGTTTGCCGTGGGATTCTTAGGCTCCTACACCACCTTTTCTAGCTACATCTTGGATGCGTCAAATCTGGCGCGGTCGGGCGCTTGGGCCATGAGCTTGGCCTATGGTTTTGGCAGCTTTGCCCTCGGTTGGTTGGGTTTGGAATTGGGGCGTTGGCTGATTGACCGTTGGCGCTAGGTGACTTGCTCAATGACTTGCCCAATGACTTGCCCAATGTTGCCAACCGGTTTGATGTGGCTCGTTGGATGCATCGTAAAGAAAATTTTACAAACAATGAGCAAAAACTCTTCTGGTCTCCACTTTCTGAAATCGGTGATTGCGTGGGGAGCAATGGCAAGTTCAGCCGCGAATTGCCCATGACATTCCAGCCATAATTCAGGCTGCGAAACCCAAGCTTTCCCCTAGGCGAATCTGCTTTGCAATCCCCATCATGCTGAATGGCCGCCCTCGTAGCGACCGTTGGGAAAAGCCTTGGGGATTGATCGGGATCAATCGGGATCGATCAGAATTGATTGAGATCGCCATCGTTTGGCGGGTGGTTGCAAATGGCTGCTTTGTAATTGTTTCGTTGCAACTCCCGGCATTCCGCAAGAGTAAGACTCTCATGGATTGCTATGTTCGATCCCTGGATTTATGAACCTAGTTGAAATAACGTCAACTTCTGTTGACTTCCCTAGACGCTGACTCAGAACCGGTTTATCTTCAAATCAAGGTACGAAAGAAGCAAGAAACGCTTCTCTCCAAGGACAGTTCCCGGTGCGTACCTCCTGCCGGAGACTGGCACGACTTCCTCTTCTGTGTTGCATCCGAAGCTTGTTGTTCAAGTAGCGTTTGCGCCATGCGGCGATCGAACCGGTAGCTGTTGATAAAACTAGCTCATTCGGGAGGTCATGAATCGTGAGGTTCGCACCACAGGCGCTGCTAACAAAGCAGTCTGAATCGACTGAAGTGATGCCCGATCGACCGAAGTTGTGTATCGTTGTCCACCCGATTGATTAGCTGTTGAGAGTAAAACCTGTTGAGTGATTCCTGTCTTCAAATAGCCAGCGAAAGCAAAAAGGTCTAGTCCGCGTCTGGGCTAGACCTTTTGAGTTTTGAAGCTTGAATTTTGAAGCTTGAATTTTGAGGCTTGAGTTTTGAGGTTTGAGTGTTTAGCGTTAAGTGCTTAGTGTTAAGTGTTTAAAGTATTGAACATTGAGCCGCTAAGTTTGGATTCCTGATTCAAGATTGGGAGCGATCGAGCCGTTTTGCAATCCAGCGGCCAATCCCGTTTAAAATTGCGCCTGCCATCAGAATGCCCAAGGCCGGCTGCCATAGGGGTTGCCACAGGGAATACCACAGATCAAACCCGAAGGGCTTGTGGAGACTGCGACCAACCACGGCGATCGCCAGCCAAGCAAAGCTCAAAAACACCAAAAACAGATTGGCCATCAGCGCGCGATCGGCCCACAGCCAAAATTTAGTTTGCCAATTGGGGGAAGAAGGGGGAGCGGTCATCGGTCTTAGGTTCGCTGGTGCGGTTTTTGTGGTGATCCTGTGGCGTTAATTGCGTTAATTAGGAGTTGTATCATGCTCCGTTTCCCAATCGCCCTTTCCCTTGCAAAACCCAACATTTAACCCCGCTGAGCAACCGACTGGTCAACCGACTGAGGCAACCGATCGCCCGATCGAGCCAGCCGCGCCCCACCTGGAAACCCTGGCCATTCATGCGGGCCGCGCACCCGACCCCGCCACGGGAGCGATCGCCCCGCCGCTGTATCTCACCAGCACCTTCGAGCGATCGGCCGATGGTTCCTATCCCCAAGGCTATCTCTACAGCCGGTTAGATCATCCCAATCGTCGATCGCTCGAAACCTGTTTGGCCGTCCTCGAAGGCGGCGCAGTGGCGGCGGCCTTCAGCTCCGGCGCAGCGGCCATGATGGCAGCACTGCAAGCCCTCGGGCCCGGGCAGTTGGTGGCCCCGCGCGATCTCTATCGCGGCACGGCCCAATTGATGGAACAGGTGTTGCAGCCCTGGGGCTTAGCGGTGGTTTGGGTCGATGCCACGGATTTGGCACAGGTGGCCGCCGCCCTCACGCCCGAAACTCGCGCCGTTTGGGTGGAAACGCCTTCCAATCCGTTGCTGAAGCTGTCGGATATTCGGGCGATCGCCCAGTTAGCCCAAGCGGCCGGGGCCCTTTGCATTTGCGACAACACTTGGGCCACTCCCCTGTTGCAACGGCCCTTGGAATTGGGAGCCGATTGGGTTGTCCATTCCACCACCAAATATCTCGGGGGCCATAGCGACGTAACCGGCGGGGCGGTCATTGCTCGCGAACTGACCCCCGCCTTTGAGCGGGTGCAACAGGTGCAGCGGCTGGGCGGATCCGGATTGGCTCCCTTTGACTGCTGGCTGACCCTGCGCAGTGTGGCCACGTTGCCGGTGCGGATGGCGGCCCACTGTGCCAATGGGCGGCAGGTGGCGGCCTGGTTACGATCTCACCCGGCGATCGAGGCGGTTCACTATCCCGGCTTGCCAGATCATCCCCAAGCGGCCTTGGCCCGATCACAAATGAAGGACTTTGGGGGCATGGTATCGGTGCAAGTGCGGGGCGATCTCCCGGAAGCCCTGGCCGTTGCCGCCGCCCTCCAAATTTTCACCCGGGGTACAAGTCTCGGTGGCGTGGAAAGTCTAATTGAGCACCGCGCCTCGATCGAGGGGCCCGGAACCACCACCCCAGAAAACCTGCTGCGTCTCTCGATCGGCCTTGAGCACCCAGACGATTTATTAGCCGATTTGGCGCAGGCCTTGGCAAAAGTGTACGGACTCGGAGCGCAATCGCACGTATCCCCCATTGTTGATCCCCGAGTATGATAAAACCGTCCTGAAAGCAGCCATGGCGATGCCCTCGTGATTCCCTCCCAAGACCAGGATTGGACATCTGATAACGGGTTTGATGATGTATATCGTCAGGCCTGTGGTGGCAGCATTGCCGCGATCGTCCAGATCCTGAATCAGAAGTTGGCTTCCGACCAAATTCGCACCCGCGCCATCATTGCGGGTGGTAGCTTGCAGTTGCTGTGTGAAGCCCCCACAGCGGAAAACCTCGATCGCGACCACACGGTCGAGCGGGTACGCGCCATTTTGGAACAAGTGGCCCCCCGAGGAATTCGCAAAGTCACCCTCTATGCCCGTCTTGTGCAAGAGCAGCAGCTTTTGTGGCTAGAGGCAATTCAGCGAGAGCCGGAGGATCTGTTGTGGTCAGAGCCGATGACTTTGAAGCGATCGCACTGGTTCCGGTGGGTTTTTCGCAATCTCACCTCCCGCCAACGAGACCTCAACCTACCCACCCTTGGATCCACCTTGCCCGCCAAGGCCGCCCGCACTCAATTTTGGGTCGGAGCCGCCGGGGGAGCAATCTTGAGTGTCTTTTTGCTGGGGCTAGTGGCCTGGAATTTGAAATGGATCACCATTGGCAACCCGCCGGCCACCCCCATCGCCAGCACCACCAATGATCCCTTCGTGAAGGCTGTTCGCTTGGCGGAAACGGCTGCTCTTGGGGGTCAAACGGCCAAAACGCGCCAGCAGTGGCTAGAACTGGCGACCCAGTGGCAAGCCGCCGCCGACTTGATGGAGCAGGTGACCCCAGACGATCGCCGGGCCGCCACCGCGCGCGATCGGGCCCAACGTTACCGCCAAAACAGCCAACAGGCCCGCCAACAGGCCGAGTTAGCCCCCGCTGCCTTGCCCTAACTTTTGCCTTGGCTCTTCTGTTGCAAAATCCTGAAACTAAGGGTCAATTAATGTTGACCTGATGTTTGGGAGTGGCAGTCATCATCCGGCTAGGCGACGATGGCAATGTAGTGCAAAATTCCTAGGATTGTGGGGATTTGGTCGAGGTAGTAGGACTCCCGATCGATGGCAATTAAGTAATGGTCGTTAGGTGTCCGCATGAGTTGTAGGAAACGCCAAATTTCCCCGGTGGTTACGCAGCCGAAAAGGGGCAAGGGTAATCTTGATTCCTGATCTGGGCGATCGATATCTGGGGGATTGATATTTGGGGGATTAATTATTGACGACAACCAGTGGGAATTAAATTTCTGATTGAATTGGTATGCTCCCCAAACTTGTGCTGAACATTGGGCCAGAGCTGATTCTAATTCTCCCCGCTTCGCTTCCACAATCGTGCAAATGGGGGCTTGTAGCTCAACATCTAGGGGCGATCGGGCGACAATAAAATCACATTCTCCATTTAGCCCTTGATCAGGTTGAATGGTTAATTCAAAACCAGAAAAAATAGAAACTTGTCGGTGGGTTTGTTCCCGCAGCTCCAATAAAATTGGAGAAATTAACCGCTCCGATCGCTCCTTTTCGGTGAAGAGAGTTGTACTTTGGGCAATTTCCAAGGTTCTGAGCAACCAAGAAGACGGCTCGATCGCGGTGGTCTTGGCTCCCAAGGATAAGGACTGCAATGCCTGACCAAGACCAAATTGGCTTTGTAGTTGACGAAAGCTAAATGATCGATCGGACATGTGTTCCTAACTCCTGACTGATTCGTGGGAGAGCGCGATCGCTAGGTATAGAATGGTGGCGACTGTCAAGCTTGCCATTGTTGACTACAAATTGTTAACCGTGAAAAGTTGACTACGAAAAGTTGACCACAAAACTCAAAACCTGATCGCCCCGGCCAAATTGCTCCTATGCCTATTCGGCACTTTTCCGCGCGATTGAGTGCAATTTCAATGTTTATTGATCGCGCCTTCAAAGTTGACGATGCCAACATCAACAGCGTAAACCGTGCCTACACCCCTGAAGAATGGCAGCGCTTCGGAGCCGCCGAACACGATCGCGCCACAGGTTTACTGTTAGATTACGAAGGCATTGTCCTACGAGCCGCTTTAAGTGAATTAAATTCCGTGGTGGAGTATGAGTTGAAGTGGGTGGTGAGGTCAATTTATCAAAAAAAATATGGCTCCCATCGCGACTATCGCCGCAAACTTTCCCACAAAACGATCGCGGAAATCTATCGAATTATTGAACGTGAATTTCAGGTCGAAATCGAAACATTGCCAGGGTTTCAGGACGTGGAAGCCATGCGCAAAGTGGTGAATGCTTATAAGCATGATGATGGCTATAGCGGTCAATATCAACCGTTCTTAACCATTTCCATTGAAAAGAAATACGAATTAGATATCCAAATGGTTCGGGACTACCTGCAAGCCGTTGAAGTATTTTTGCAAGCCCTGCCCGGTGAACGATTGCAATTGGGGCAAGATGTGCGGATTAAACCCATTCGGAATCCGGCGGGCTTTGGGGAATAGGTGGTTTGGTTTGCGGCTGGCGCGGTGAATGGGTAACCCTAACCAGCCATGAAAACCAGTCATGAAAACCAGTCACTAAAACCAGAAGTGACGACAAATCATCAATCGGGGAGCACGATCGATCACCGCCCACTCCCCGCAATCCCACAGATGAGGTCTCCCTCAACGTCCCCAATCAGGTGGGAACTAGTTCGCCTGGTCGCAGCCGGGCCCAGCGGCCTTGGTCAGCCGTGAAGCTTTGGCAACCCACCACATCCCACTCCATTTCAATCTCGTTGTCGCGCGGTCGGATGTTGACATTAATGCTGGGTTCGATCGGCTCAAAATCTGGGGAATCCGTCAAATGTGCCTGTTGGTGTTGGGCTTCAACCGCGTGGTAAGTCGTGCAGCGATCAATATGGAGGCAGTTGACACAAATGCACATGGCTTGGGCACTCCTTGGCTATTCAAACAAGGCCCGGCGAGCGATCGCACCAAAGACCACCACGGTTCGATCGCAGCCCCAGTTTTAATCTAGCTTGCGCCCATCGCAATAGACATCTCGCCTCCTTCCCAAGCTATGCCATTCTAGAGAAGACAACTCATCAGGCGATTGCCATCAGGCGATTGTCACGCTGGGGGCGGTTTTTGCCCGCTGGCGATGTCCCGGTTCTCGGCTCGACAGCGTTGTTTCGTTTTGTTTAGGGATTGTTTAGGGCATTGATCAGAAGGCTCATGGGCGATGATCAAGCGATGACCAAAACCGATCGCCAAAACGGTCATCGGCAAATTTGCACGAAACACGGCCAGTTCGGTCGTGTCAGCCTGGGCCGCGGATGAAGCCAACTTCGCCGCGATGGTGCAGGAAGTTCCCTGATTGCTAGCATTTTGCGGCAAGGGTTTAGGGAAATCGTGACGGTGGTGTCGAGCCGTTCGTAGGGTCGTTAATGTACGAGCCATTCATAGGGTCGTTAATGTAGTTGATGCAAACCTTGTTGCGGGCGCGCGTAACGCGGTTGATCCAACAGTGGCTTCAGCGAATTCCGGTTGTCAGGACAGCGATCGAATACTTAGCTGCGGTCAATGTGGCGGCGGACGATGGGAGCAATCTCGATCGTATGTCCTATGAAGGCTGGCAAAATCGCTTCCTGCTAGCTCGGGTTCGGTTAGCCTTTGGGTTAGGGCTGCTGATTTCCTGGAGCTTTGCGGTCTTAGACCTGGCGCGATCGGTCTTGCGCCAGGAAACCCTCAGTTGGGATAACGTGGCCGCACGGTTGGCCACCCTGATTAGCCTGTTGGGGTTTTGGTATTTATCCGACACCCGCTGGGGAGCGCGCCATCTGCGGGTTCTGTTTCTGGGTTTTTTATTTTCCTTCCAGATCGTCCCCGAAACTTGCCAGGTTCTGTTGTCGCCCGTGACCCTGAACCGGTTGCCCCCGCGTCTTTTTGGATGGGCCTTTGGTTTTTTTGCCCAAGCGACCCTCATTCCGGCGCGCTGGCCCCTGCATGTGTTGTCCCAAGCCTTGGCGTTGATCCATTCCTTTGGGTTGCGGGAATTGCTGGGGGCGGCCATTCGCTCCTCACCGATCCAATCGCGCTTTGGCCTGTTGCTAGAGCTGTTTTGGATTTGTGTGGTTTGCGATTTGTCGGTTTATCTCTATGAACGGCTCCAGCGCGCGGAATTTAGCGCTCGCAGCAAGCTCGCCGATGCCTATGAGCAAGTGGAGGCGGCCGAGGCCAAATATCGCAGCATTTTTGAAAACGCCGTGGAGGGAATTTTTCAGTCCACGGTGGATGGATCTTTTATCAGCATGAATCCTGCCCTAGCGCGTATTCTGGGCTATGACTCGCCGGAAGCTGCGATCGCGGGGATTACGGAAATTCCGAGTTTGTATTCAGATCCCAAGCGGCGGGATGAGTTTTGCCACATTCTGGCCACAGAGGGCCAGGCGATCGCCTTTGAATCTCAGATTTATCGATCGGACGGTTCCACCACCTGGATTGTGGAAAATGCCCGAGCGGTCTATGACGTGCGGGGGCAAATCATTGGCTATGAGGGCACGGTGGCCGATGTCAGCACCCGCAAGGCGGCCGAGGTGGAAATTCGCCGCGCCCTGGAAGCCGAAAAAGATCTGAACCGCATGAAATCCCAGTTCGTGTCCATGACTTCCCACGAATTCCGCACCCCCTTAACCACCATCTTGGCTTCGGCGGAAGCCCTGGAGCACTATGGCGATCGGTGGGGGCCCGATAAAAGTCGCAACTATCTCCGCCGCATCCAAACCATGGTGCATCACCTGACGGAATTGTTGGAGTCGGTGTTGGTGTTGGGGCAGGCGGACTCGGGGCGGTTGCAGTTTCGGCCGGGGCCCGTTGACCTGGAAGGGTTCTGCAACGGGTTGGTGGAGGAAATGTCTTTGAACCTGAAGGCACACCAGGCGATCGAGTTTCGAGTGGTGAACCGAGGGGCGGCGGCTCCGGTGTTGGCCATGGATGAAAAGCTGCTGCGGCACATCCTGTCTAATCTGCTGTCTAATGCTTTGAAATATTCCCCCAACGCCAGCACCACTCAGTTTCGATTGATCTGTGCTCCGGAGTCTGTGCGGTTTGTGATTCAAGATCAGGGCATTGGCATTCCAGCGGCCGATCGGGAGCGTCTGTTTGAGTCCTTCCACCGGGCTGGCAATGTGGGAACCATTCCCGGGACTGGGTTGGGCCTGGCGATCGTCAAGCGATCGGTTGACTTACACGGGGGACAAATTCAAGTGGACAGCACTGAAGGTATGGGAACCACCTTCTCGGTCACCCTACCGGTCACCCCTTGGCAACCGCTCAGCAGTGAAGAAGATCACCTCAATGCTTGAGCCTTGATGCTTGAGTCTTGAACCAGTCTTGAGCGTTGGGGGCGGTTTGCAGACCACGGCGGCCGCGGTCTACCGGGTGCTGTTCTGATCCAGGCCGGCCAGGTTCAATCCTGGAAAGGAAATCCATAAAATGGGTGGCCATTGAGTTAATCGATTCTTTGTGGACAACGCATCGGGTTAAGGGAGCGATCGCCGTGACCAAAATTTTGACCATCGAAGACGAACCGGATGTTCGGGAAATTATTCTCGATATTTTGGAAGCCGAGGGGTATGAAGTGGCGGGAGCCGCTGATGGCAATGCGGGCGTTCGTTTGGCCGAAGCCTTCCAACCCGATTTAATTCTGTGCGATGTGATGATGCCGGAGTTGGATGGTTACGGGGTGCTGGCGGCCCTGCGCCAATCGCCCATTACCGCCACAACTCCCTTTGTGTTCCTGACGGCCCGCACCACCAAGGGCGATGTGCGCCAAGGAATGCATTTGGGAGCCGATGATTATTTAACGAAGCCGTTTACGCGGGATGAGCTGCTGGGGGCGGTGGCTGCTCGGTTGCAACGGCAATCGGCCACCCAAAAGCAATCCCAAGAACAGCTCGATGCGTTGCGCTATAGCATTGCATTCTCGCTGCCCCATGAGTTGCGAACGCCGCTGAATGGGATTGTGGCCACGTCGCAGTTCATGCTTGAAGAGTTGGAGGATTTGGATCCCGAAGAAACCCGCGAGATGCTGACGGATATTCACAATTCGGGTCAGCGCTTGTTTCGGTTAATTCAAAACTTTTTGCTCTACGCGGATTTGGAGTTGGCGGCTCGGGATCCCCAGCGGTTGCACGAGCTGCGACAACTGCAAGTGGAGAGTCCGGCGGCAATGATTGAAACAACGGCACGCCGACAGGCGCAGGACTGGGCGGGGCGATCGGCTGATTTGTCGGTGCAGGCGGTGGATGCGATCGTGGGCATTTCAGAATCGGCGCTGCAAAAGATGGTGATTGAGCTGGTGGATAATGCCTGCAAGTTTTCGCAGCCGGGCCAGCCGATCGCGGTGTTTGCGGAAATTCAGGGCGATCGCTACCAGTTGGTGGTGAAAGATAGCGGCCGGGGCATGACTTCGGATCAGATCAAATCGGTGGGGGCCTATCAACAGTTCGATCGCAAGTTGCATGAACAACAGGGGTCGGGTTTGGGGTTAACCCTGGCCCAGCGCCTTTGCACCCTCTATGGGGGAACCCTGACCATCACCAGCGAACCGGAAGGGGGCACGACGGTGCTGGTTGAGTTGGGTGTGCAGGAGCGATCGACATCCTAAGGATGGAGCCGAAAAGCGGGATTGGGTTGCCTCCATTGCTCAACGTTACAACCCGGCCGTGATTGTTACGACCCGTGACCCAGGCTGTTACGATGCGATTTAGCGGCGCTGGCATATGGAGTTCAGGTCAATTTGTGGGCATTCCCAGGGACTGGATTCATCCGCCCTGAGCCATTGAGGGTCGCTGGCTGTTGCGCTGTTTTGGAAATGGCTATGTCGTCGGACTCACCCAAGTCGGTTGGAACCGAACCTACGAAGGGATCGTGGCGGCGGGCGATCGCTCGCCTGCTGCGGGGCCTGATTCGCTTGTTGGACTGGGCGGCGACGGAACTGGAAACGGAGTCGGCCTTGCCTCCGGCCACCTCGGTGCGATCGCCCCGGTTGACCCCAGCCCAAGCGGGTCATCAAGTTTTAGGCTGGGCCCGCCCTTGGTTGCCCGAATCCCTGCGGAAGCTGTCCGATCGCAACCTGACCATTGCCCTGTCGATAATGGGGAGTGTGGTGCTGGTTGCCGCGATCGCCATTTTCCCGCCCAAGTTTCAACCTGCCACGGTGGCTCAACAGCCGCCGGAGTCTCAGCCTGCTCCTCTCAAGCCGCTGATTCCCACCCTGCTGGAACTGCCGTCTGATGCGGAGGAAGCGGAACCGATCGCCCCTTCTGGTAACGGAACGGCGGGATCGGAGTCCACGCCTCGAACAACGGAAATTCCTGGTCAGACCGCCGCAGAATCCGGGGACGTGGGAGTTGCCGAGACGGCCCCGGTTTCTAGCCCGCCGCCCAAACTGGAGCGATCACCGGAACAACAATTAATTGCGGCGATTCAGGACGAAACCAGCGAAATTGCCACTCGCTACGGCGATCAGGCGTTGGTAGACTCCATCCAAGCGGACTTCCGTGCCAGTCGGCTGATTGTGACGGTTCCGGCTGATTTGTGGTACGGGTTGGGCGATCGCAATCAGGATCGGTTTGCGGCGGATTTATTGAAGCGATCGCGCCGTTTAGATTTCAACAAGCTGGAGCTACAGGATCGAGAGGGACAACTGTTGGCCCGCAGTCCCGTGGTGGGCGATCGGGTCGTGATCTTTCAGCGATCGGCCGGGGGCGAGAGCACCAGTGGCGCTTAGGATAGCCCCGCCACCCATTGCCCCAACAGTAACAACAACCAGTTGGCGTAGGGCAAGCTGCTGAAAATGGCCCCCTGACGCGATCGCCCCCGCAGCCATAGCACCCAGCCCCCCGTTAGCCCCAAAATGGCCACCGGAGGAAACAGGGCGATCGCAACCCACGCCAGCCCGGCTCCTATGGGGGCCGCTGAATCGGCCTGGGCGAAAAGAGACGGTGAAGCCACCGCAGCCAACAACCCCGGAGGCAGCAAGGCCCCAAAAAATAGGCTGTTGGCAATCAATACAAACTGAGTAAACCCGCGCATGGCTTTTGTCTTGCGGCCGCGCAACGGAGTACGCAGTCGTTCTCGGATTTTGCCTCCAAAGCGGTTCAGCCAGCAAGGGGCGATCGCTCCGGTTCAGTCCTTGGGAAACAGGTTGCAAGCTGAAGAGACCAGCCTCGATCGAGTTCAAGCGCGTTCAACCGGGTTCCCAAGGCCCCCATAGCAACAACTCCCCCAGTTCATGAACTAGGAGAGTTGCTGTTGATTGGATCTTGGCTTGGTTGATTTGATGGTTGATGGTTGTTGGTCGCCCAGGGGCGATCGCGCTGGATCTGCACCCCGGCTGACCAAAACCACTGACCAATCCAATTGACCAAATAACTGGATCAGACCGATCGAAAAAGGTCGATCGAATCTTACTTGACCGAAGCTTCTGCGCCAGCGTCTTCCAGTTTCTTCTTGGCGGCTTCGGCATCGTCCTTGGAAGCGCCTTCCTTGACCACCTTGGGAGCAGCTTCCACCAAATCCTTGGCTTCCTTCAGACCCAAACCGGTCAGTTCGCGCACCACCTTCAGCACGGCGATCTTCTTGTCGGCGGGCACTTTGTCCAGCACCACATCGAAAGCGGTCTTTTCTTCCACTTCCTCAACCGCAGCGGGAGCTGCCGCCACGATCACCCCACCAGCGGGAGCCGCAGCGCTCACGCCAAACACTTCTTCGATTTCTTTAACCAGCTCAGCCGCTTCCAGCAGGGTCAGCGACTTCAAGCTTTCAATGATCAATGCGACCTTCTCAGACATGGATTTGCTCCTTGCAATGGTTGAACAGCAATAACAGCAACAGGGGAAACCAACACAGTCGATCGGGGTCGTCGGCTTGTGGGCCAAAACCTTAGGCCGCCGGGCGATCGCACTGCTCGATTCTGAAGCGATCGCCTAGGCGGCTTGCTTCTCGGAAATTGCCTTGATCCCACGAGCCAGCATCGAAGGCACTTCCTTGACACCGAACGCGATCTTGGTGGCCAGGCCATTGATCCCACCAGCGATTTGAGCAATGAGTTGCTCCTTCGAGGGCAGATCGGCAATTGCCTTAACCTCGGCCTGCGTCAGGGCGCGACCTTCCATCACACCGCCGCGCAGCTCGGTTTTCTTCGAGGCCTTCTGGAAGTCTTGGTATGCCTTCAGGGCAGCACCCAGGTCTCCCTTCAGCAACAAAAATGCCGAAGTACCCTTCAGAAACTCCGTCATGGGCTGCCAGTTGGCATCACCCTCAACGGCGATCCGCATCAGCGTGTTTTTCGTCACTTTGCAAACCGCGCCGCTCGCAGCGATGCGATTGCGTAGATCCGACAATTCAGCAACCGACAGACCCGCGTAGTCGATCACTGCCACCATTTCGGTTTCAGTGAGCAGCGACTTCAGATCCGCGACAATTGCTTGCTTGTCCTCCAGCGTGCGACCCATTCGTCATCACCTCCTTTCGGTTTGTCGCGCAGTCTGGAAACGAGAACCCCCTCGACGGTCAGCCAAAGACGGGTCGAGGGGGTTCGATTTGACAGCCAAACAGCACCCTGAGCGGGTAGCGAGTTGGCTCAAAACAGGACAGACCTCGGTGGGAATTGATTAAGCGATCGCGCAATTGCGAACACACCCACTGTCTTTGGTTGTTGGGTTTTGAAGCTAGGGTTTTGAGAAGCGACTGCTGGGCCGCTAGTTCAACATCGAGGAGGTCTTGGCTGTTGATTAGCACCGCGATCGAGCTAGATCAACAGCCGAAGCTTGGATTCGCGAAGGGGTAAATCTCTACCCCCCAGAACCGCCCGTTTAGGCAGCGTTCTCGCCAATCTTCAAGTCGCGCAGGGCAGCTACATCTACTTCTACCGACGGCCCCATGGTGGAGGTCACGTAGATGCTGCGCCAGTAGCGACCCTTGGCACCCGAAGGACGGTTACGATCGATCGTCTCTTGCAACGCCTTCAGGTTCACCAGCAAATCTTCTGCCGTAAAGGCAGACTTACCGATGCCCACGTGGACAATACCCGTGCGATCAGCCCGGAATTCCAGCTTACCAGCCTTGAACTCCGAAATCGCCTGAGGCAAGTCGAACGTCACCGTACCACCTTTCGGCGACGGCATCAAGCCCCGGGGACCCAACAGCCGACCCAACTTTGCCACCTGGGGCATCATGTCGGGCGTGGCAATCAGGATGTCAAAATCCATCATGCCCTTTTGGATTTCTTCAATCAGGTCTTCGGAACCGGCAATATCAGCGCCAGCGCCCGTTGCTTCCGCGACCTTTTCCCCCCGAGCAATCACCGCCACCCGCACGGTTTGACCCGTGCCCTTGGGCAGGGCCACCGTGGTTCGCAATTGTTGGTCAGTGTATTTCGGGTCAATGCCCAACTTGATGTGGGCTTCCACCGTTTCCACAAACTTAGCTGTGGCCAGTTCCTTCACCAGCTCCAGCGCCTCCACGGGCGCATAGGGACGCGGTTCCACCTTGGCCATTAGCTCGCGCATCCGGCGCGAAATCTTACGAGTCATGAATTAAAACACTCCTTCGGGGTCATTAGCGAAGAGGCAATCTTCTCCCCCAGATGGTTTTCAGCAAATCTGTTTGCGATCGGTCTGCGATCGGTCAATGACTCGGTGAATTAGGAGTCGATCGAGCCGACTGCCCCCAACCGAACCAATGGCTCCTACTCGACGATCGTCACGCCCATGTTGTTGGCCGTTCCTTCGATGATCCGCATGGCGGCTTCCACATCGTTGGTGTTCAGGTCAGGCAGCTTGGTTTGGGCAATTTCCTGAAGCTGGGCACGGGTAATTTTGCCCACCTTTTTGGACTTCGGATCACTCGAACCGCGATCGATGCCAGCAGCCTTGCAAATCAAAACGGAAGCGGGCGGTGTTTTCAGAACGAAGGTAAAACTCCGATCTTCAAACACCGAGATTTCTACCGGAACCACCAGCCCAGCCTTGTCGGCCGTGCGGGCGTTATATTCCTTGCAGAACATCATGATGTTGACCCCATGCTGACCCAGGGCAGGCCCGATCGGGGGAGCAGGGGTCGCTTTGCCGGCGGTAATCGCCAGCTTAATGATTGCGACGACTTTCTTAGCCATTCGTTTATTGCGCTATGGGACGAGCTAGCTTTGCTTTTGAACTTGGTTGAACTCCAGTTCAACCGGGGTATCCCGACCAAAAATCGACAGCAAAGCCTTCAGCTTGCTGCGTTCGGGACTCACTTCAATCACCTCGCCTTCAAAATCCTTAAACGGCCCAGACAAAACCACAATCTTGTCACCGGCCGCCATATCAATTTTGATGACGGGTTCTTGCTCCTGGGCCTGGCGGAAAATGCGCTCGACTTCAGCGGGACTCAGGGGTACGGGCTTGACATGGCCGCGCCCGCGACCTTGGCCGCGCCGTTGTTCTGCCCCCACAAAGTTAATCACGTTGGGGGTATTCTTCACAACCATCCAGGTTTCGTCGTCCAGATGCATCCGCACCAGGACATAGCCGGGGAAAACCTTCTCGTCGCCATGCTGACGGCTACCGTCTTTGCGCATTTTGACGGTGGGGGTTTGGGGAATTTCCACCTGCAAAATTCGTTCGGCCACGTCAAGGGTTTGCACCCGTTGTTGCAGGTTCATCTTGACGCGGTTTTCACAGCCGGAAGCCACTTGCACGGCATACCAGCGAGCACGACGGGCTAAAACCTTGGGCGCTTGCTCTTCGGTTTGTTCGTCGCTGTCGTAAAACTGTTCGTCGCTCAGGCTCATTGGAACACCTGCTTTGCGATCCAAGTGAAGAGGTTGTCAACCAGATAGATAGTTGTGGCGGAGAGAACAACCATCAGCACCACCGCCACGGACTCACTGATGAGTTGTTGGCGACTGGGCCAAACGACTTTGCTGAGTTCTTCGCGAGTGCCGCGCAGAAACTCGGTGGGGTCGAATTTTTCGTTATCTGGGGCTGGCGATTCCGCTGGTTTGCTCACGGGTGGGTTCCTCTGTTGACCAATGCTCCTTAGGATGGGGACTCGATCGCACGGAAGACCAAAGGCTGATGGGCCATAGGGCCACAGACTGGCTCCGGTGAAGAGGCGTTCGATCGGTCGTGATACCCGGTTGGTCGATCGGGGCTGATCGGAAAACACGCCTCATGAGAATCTACCCAAAGACCTCTTGCCGGTGATGGCGGTCAGCCTTTGGGTAGATTCATCGGCGATGAATGCCAGCGCGCCCTGGAGGACTCGAACCCCCGACATCAGGTTTTGGAGACCTGCGTTCTACCGACTGAACTAAGAGCGCACGTTTGGACGTTTTCTCAGTTTAGCACTAATCGAGGCCGGTCGCTCAAAAACCATTTGAAATGGATGAACCGATCGAACGAAGATCCGGGGAGGATCTTACTTCTTGCGATCGAACCGTTCCTTGATGCGGGTTGCCTTACCAATGCGCTGACGCAGGTAGTACAGCTTGGCACGACGGACTTTACCACGGCGCACGACTTTGATATTCGCGACGCGGGGCGAATGCAGCAGGAACACGCGCTCTACGCCAACACCTTGGAACACCCGACGCACGGTGACGGTTTCGTTAATTCCGCCGTTGCGCATCGCGATGATGGTGCCTTCGTAGGGCTGGACGCGCTCTTTGCCGCCTTCTTGGATCACAACACCAACTCGAACCGTGTCCCCGACATAAAGGACGGGCAGGTCTGATTTGAGTTGCTCAGCTTCGATTGAGCGGATGACTTCTTGCGCGTTCATGACTGGTTCAAAAAACCACAAGCACACATCTTAGCCGTTGAACAGTCATTTCGTCTAGCTTGGTTTGGCTTTTTTCCGATCGAGCTTGGATCGTCCCCCTCGCTCGATCGGCCCTCTACACTGAGGGAAACATATAAGATGCGGGACAATTCTCCTCGGTGGCACTGGGGAGGAGGGCTAAACAAACCATGGAGCAAATCCTGAAAAGATCACAGCAACTGCTGCAAGGACTGCGATCGCCCTTGGGGTCGGCCATGGTCTTGTCCTTTGTGGTGCATTTGGCGGCCTTGCCTCTGTTGGCGGACTGGAATCCGGCCTCACCCCCCGAGGACGAGCGTAAAGTGGCCCTGTTGGAGCTGACCCCCGAGGAGTTGCAAGAGCTGCCGGCCTTTGCCCGGGAAGCGGCCGCCCAACCCCAAAATCCAACCGGCCTGACCAATCCCCCCAATGCCAACCCCAATTCTGGGAGCGCCAACGATTTGTTCAATCGCTTAGGTTTGGGCAGTTCGTCGCCGTCCGTTGGTCGCGGAGCCGCCGCCGATCCCTTCAATACCTTTGGTGGCGCGGCGGGTAACCAGGGTCGTTCCAACAGTCGCATGGGCGATCGGGCCGCGAACCGGTTTGAGAATAATCCCAACAGCAACCTCTATAACAACCCCTATAACAACTCCTACATCAATCCCTATAACGATTACGCTGGCTGGGATCAGTTCCAAAATCTGCCCCCTCGCCCCAACGGTGGCGATCGCGGTCGTCGGGGTCGCCAGCCCAATGGCCAGTCCCGATCGCCCGCTGCCGGTTTGAGATATTTGGGCCTCTTGGGTTGATCAGTTGTTCAATGGCCTGGTTCACTGGATTTGTTCGCATTAATTTCGCATTGATATCGATCGCCCAGTCGATCGCCAATTTGATCGCCCAGTTGATTCACTTGCTCGATCGACGGTTCCAGTTCTTTGCAATTTCCTCCCGATCGCCATGTCTTCCCCTTCTCTGCCGCAGCCGGCCGTTTCTGAGTTGCCCTCGGTGCGTTTTTTGCAGCAGCCCACCTCCCAAGCTTGGGTGAACCAGGCGATCGCCCATTTGGATGAGGTGCTGATTGACCATGCCAACTGCGAGCGAAAGGCGGCCGGGGTGGCCTTGCAACTGATGGGCCAATACCCCACAAAAACGCTTCTGGTGCGCAAGCTCACCGCGATCGCCCAAGAGGAGCTGGAGCATTTTGAGCAGGTAAACCAATGGCTCGATCGCCTGGGGATTGCCCCTCGGGCCTTGGCAGCTCCGCCCTATGGGGCCACCCTGCGATCGCAAATTCGCCGCCAGGAACCCGGTCGCCTGCTGGATTCCCTGCTGGTGGCGGGGCTGATCGAAGCCCGCAGCCATGAACGACTGGGCCTGTTGGCGCAACATTGCCCCAATCCGAAGTTGGCGGCCTTCTATCGCAGCTTAATGGCTTCCGAAGCACGACATTACGGGATTTATTGGGTTTTGGCGGATACCTACTACGATCGCCCGGTGGTGATGGAACGGCTGGCGGAGTTGGCGGCGATCGAAAGCAATGTTTTGGCGACGCTGCATCCCCAAGCACGGGTTCACAGTTAGGGCGAGTTTTTAGATCCCTGCGATCAACTTGCGATCGACTTGCGATCGGCCACAAGTCCTTGAAACCCTGATTCTGAGATCGCAAAATCCTGGGGAACCAGGGGACTGAGCACCTTACCTGCAATGGCTTGAACTGGAAAATCAGCTATGTTAAGGGGCCAGAGAAGAGCCGGAATCATCACCATGAGCCAAATAACCAATTCCCTGGATCCCCAGTCGATCGACTGTAAAACCGCCTGTGTCAATGGTTGTGTTTTGGGTGACCAATGCCCAAATCAGGAATTTGCCAAGGCTGCGACCCAATTTATTTGGGATACGCCGCTGGATAAGTTAAATGAAATTGCTGCCGCCCGATTCACCAAGCCCTTTGAATCGCAACTGCAACCGATCGACCTGGATCAAATCGACCTAGAGCAACTGGATTCGGAATCCTAGGGGCGATCGCCCAGCCGATCGCCCAGCCGTTGTCTAGCGATTGTCTGGCGATTGCCTGATGATTGCCTGGCGATTGTTCGGTGATGGGGGAACCCGGGGAACCGGCCCGTTTGAGCGGGCCGCCCAATGTCAGAATATCCATGGTCAGGAATTTGACGATTTGGAAATTTGATCGATCGCGAAACTCCGAAAACTGGTGCGGGAGGTTTGCTGAGCAGGCTCGTTGAGCAAGCGGCCCCAAATCGCGATCGGGTGTTTCCTCCGTCAGTGGCTCCCGTGGGTGGCCGCCCTGACCCAGGACGAATTGTTTAGAGAAAGTTGGGAAAAGTCGTGGGTTTCAAAGTCGGTCTGTTGGGTCTCGGAACCGTTGGAGCGGGTGTGGCGCAGATTTTGCTGGACGCGACCGGCCGCAGCCCGCTCCTGCAATCGTTGGAACTCTATCGGGTGGGGGCCCGATCGCTTGATAAGCCCCGGCCGGTGGAAATTCCCCGCGAACAGCTCACAACCGATTTGCAATCGATCGTCACCGATCCCGATGTGGACATTGTGGTGGAGGTGATTGGCGGACTGGAACCGGCGCGATCGCTGATGTTGGAAGCCATCCGCCACGGAAAACATGTGGTGACCGCCAACAAAGCCGCGATCGCCCGCTTTGGCCCAGAGCTATTTGATGCGGCCAAGCAAGCGGGGGTTTATTTGATGCTGGAAGCGGCCGTGGGCGGTGGCATCCCCATCATTCAACCCCTGAAGCAATCCCTGGGGGGCGATCGCCTCAATGGAATCACCGGCATCATCAACGGCACGACTAACTACATCCTGTCGCGGATGACCGCCGAAGGAGCCGACTTTGGCGATGTGCTCGCCGATGCCCAACGGTTGGGCTATGCGGAAGCCGACCCCACCGCCGACGTGGACGGCTTGGACGCGGCCGACAAAATCGCAATCCTGGCCTCCCTAGCCTTCGGAGGTCGCATCAAACGGGAAGCGGTGCATACGGAAGGTATTCGCAACATCACCGCCACGGATATTACCTACGCGGACAAGTTGGGCTTTGCGATCAAGTTGCTGGCGATCGCCCGTCGCCAGGGGCCTGCCGTATCTCTGCGGGTGCATCCTACCCTTGTGCCCCACAGCCACCCCCTGGCCCGTGTGGACGGCGCATTCAATGCAATTTTTGTGGAAGGCCAGCCGATCGGGCAGGTGATGTTCTTTGGCCCCGGGGCCGGGTCTGGCCCCACCGCCAGCGCCGTGGTTTCCGATGTGTTGAATGTGGCGGCGGCCATGCAAGCCATGGGCGAGCGGGCCACACCGGTCATTAATCCCATGTTGGCTTGTAGCCACAGCGATTTTTGCCCCATCGCCTCACTGGATGATCTGGAAACCCGGTTCTATGTTCGCTTCCTGACGAGCGATCGCCCCGGCACGATCGGCCATATCGGCAGTTGCTTTGGGAACCGTCTGGTCAGCTTGGAATCGCTGGTGCAAACGGAGGTGAACGGCGACGAAGCCCAAGTGGTGGTAGTTACCCACGCGGTGCGAGAAGGGGACTTCCGCGCCGCCCTGGCCGACATTCACGCCAGCGATGCCATTCGATCGGTCGCCAGCGTCTTGCGCGTGATTTAGCCATCGCTGCTGGAATTCGCTCTGGCATTCACTGGGAATCCACTGGGAATTGACTGGAGATTCACTGGTGACTCAAGCAATTGGGGAAGGCGATCAGGACGACGATCGCCCCACCAATTCTCGGGCCTGCAAAATCCAGCGCGTTACTTCACCCAAACCAGGACAGAGATTGCGCCGCTGCAACTCTCGCACATGCAACCGCAACACCTGCTGATGGAGTTTGTGGGCCGGTTGCTGTGCCAGTTGAACGGTGCTAATGATGCCTGAATGCAATAGCAAACCACAGTAATCTAGACCCACGCTGGGAACCCGGGCCAGATCCGCCAGGGCAACCCATTTACGCACATGGTGCTCGTGAAGCTGCAATTGGGCGGCGATCGCCCGTTGTTGATCGCGACTCGCGGCCGATCGCAGAAGCGATCGGGTATCAACCAATCCCAATTCCTGAAGTTGCAACAAGTCCTTCGCACTCAGCCCCGGCAATTGAGCCAAGGGCCACCATTGGGCGATCGCCCGCTGAGCCATTTTAATTACGCTCCCTTATGCTGCAAAGAGTGATAATGATTCACGGGTGATGCATGGATAAATCGTCCGGTTTTGGGTGCTTCTTCCGTCTTGTTGAGAGTCTGAGGGATAACCACCGCCTTCATGCTCTCTCGATCGCAGCCAAACCCGTCACTGCTCTACCCAATGCTGCAATTTGAAGATTCGATTGCGCATTTCCGAGGCACGATCCCGATGCAAATTTTCGAGCTGCAATCTCCAAGCCTCAAACAGCTTTGGCATCCTCATACTTGGGGATCGTGGATGAATAGACTTAGACTATCAGCAAATGCATCACTCCCGGATTTGCGTCAATAGGCTGAACTCAGGTCGATCGGGTCAAATCATCCGGGTTCCCGAAAATTCATTCACAAAAACGAAACAAATGCTAGCCAACCCTTGGGCAGCAGCGCCTTGAGTTAGCCCTGCTGGGTTTTTCGTTTTTGTCAGCTCAGTTGCTAACGTCTACGTCCTGCCTTGGTTTTGGGTATGGGTTTTGGAGATTGGTGATCTTTTGGAGCAATCCTGGGGCGCAATTTCACGAATTGAGGTTGTATTTTGTCTTCAATTCCACAATCCTGCCCCAAAACCCTGCCCCGATCGACTGTTTCTAGATCATTAATCAGCATTCACGGATTTTGTAATCCGATGGTTGATTAGTTTCGGGAAAATGATCAATTTCTATGGATGCAATAATCAGTGACTATCGCTAGTGACCATGATGAATGGTAATCATTAATCGCAAATATCGATCGTGCATGGTAATCGTGGATATTTTTACGGATGATTATGATTGAGTCATGAATCAATGGTGATTAATTGCTGTCAGTTTCTGCCAATTGCCGCCAGCAAATTTATGGATTTCTTTTTGCAACTAAGGTACAAACCATGACATGAAGCAAGGTCGTAAAATATTGTGTTTTGCTTGTGTTTTTGCTGAATTTTCATCATGTTTCGCTCATATTTCGCCATTGCAAGCTGATCAACTTGAAATTGATCAATTGAGGTTGACCAATTGGCTCTAGTTGCTCTTCAGATTCACCCACTGAGGTTGACCAATTGGCTCTAGTTCATCGCTAGTTGCTTCCTAGTTGCTCCTTCTCCCCATCCTGCGCCTGCCATGACTGCTTCGATTGTTCTGGAACCAGAAGTGTTCAATGCTCTTCAGCAAGAGCTAGAAACCCTGCGCCTGAAGGTTCGTCAGCAGCAAACTCAGTTTGATCGTTTAACGCAAAACCTGCCGGGCGTGGTCTACCAATTCCAAGTAGACGCGGCGGGCGAAATGACGTTTCCCTACGCCTCGATCGGCTGTCGTGAGCTATTCGAGGTGGAACCGGAGGGGATGATCCAGGCGATTGAGATGTTGTCGCTGGCCGATCGGGAAACCCTGATGCAGGCTACGGAGCGATCGCGGCAAAACCTGTCGGATTTTCACTGGGAAGGGCCGTTCATGTTGCCCTCGGGGAAAGAGCGTTGGTTGCGCTTGGTGTCCCGGCCGGAGCGCTTGGCCGATGGGAGAACGCTTTGGGATGGCTTGGTGATTGATGTGACGCAACAGCGACAGGCGGAGGAGGAGCTGCGGCGCACTCAACGGTTCCTGTCGGCGGTGTTGGATGCTTTGCCGATGCCGGTGGTGGTGAAGGAGGCGGCGGAGTTACGAGTCAGCACCTTGAACCCGGCCGCCGAGCGGTTGTTTGGAGTGGCGGCGGCGGATTTGTTGGGCCGGCCCATGGATGAGCTGTTTATGCCGGAAGAGGCGGCGGAGTTGCGATCGGGCGATCGGGCGGCCTTGGCACAACGACAAATTTTGGATCAGCCGCCAATGCCCATGCGGATTGGTGGTGAGCAGCGTTGGTTACAAAGCCGCCGCATTGCCATTTGGAACGGCGATCGCCCGCAGTATCTGATGGCGATTTACGAGGATGTGACGGAGCGCTACCAATCTGAACAGGAGCTGTTGCGGCAGCAGGCGTTGCTGAAGTCGCTGATTGCGGCGGCCCCGATCGGGATTGCGATTACCGATCGCCACTATCGCATTCTGGAAGCCAATCATCGCTTGTCCGAGTTGAATGGCCTCACGGTGGCCGACCACCTCGGACAAACGATGCAGGCCACCGCGCCCAACCTGGCCCCTCACTTGGAACGCATCTATGAAGAGGTGTGGCAAACGGGCCAGGCCATTTCCAACCTGGAGTTGACCGGGGCCCAACTGCATCACCCCGACCCCGATCGGGTTTGGAACCTGTCCTATTTCCCAATTTGGGATCGAGAAGGAACCATTAGCGCGATCGGGACGATCGTGGTTGAAATCACTGAGCAGCGGCGGATCGAAACGGCCTTGCGCCAGGCCAACAGCCGGTTTCAACAAATTGCCGATAACCTGCCGGGCATTGTCTTCCAGTACCGACGCAGAACCGGCGACCCCCTAGGAGAATTTATCTATATCAGCTCCCGGGTGCGCGAAATCTTCCATGTGGAGCCGGATGCGATCCTGGCGGATTCGGCCGTCATGTGGGGTTGTGTGCATCCCGATGATGTGGCCATCTTCGCAGAATCCATGGAGCGAGCAGTGAACCATGGCCTGGAATGGCGACACAAATATCGAATTTTGTTGCCCTCGGGTGAATTGCGCTGGATCCAGGGCATTTCGCGCATGGTGTTGGACGAAGAAGGCACGCTACATGCCGATGGGTTGCTGCTGGACATTACCGATCGACAGTTGGCGCTGCAAAACCTAGAGCAAATGCGCGATCGGTTCCAGCGATTGGCGGACAGCATACCCGGCGTGATTTATCAGTACGAAACGTCCGGCAATGATCCCGTGGGGCGTTTTTTGTATCTCAGTCCCGGTTGCCAGGAGGTCTATGGCATTGACCCCTTACGCGGCCAAAACGACCCCCTCAGTCTCTGGACGCTGACCCACCCCGATGACTTGCTCAATGTTCAAACATCCATTCGGGTTGCCATTGAAACCCGCGCCGATTGGCAGTATGAATACCGGATCATTACCCCCCAAGGGGAAGTGAAGTGGCTCCAGTCCGCCGCGCGGGGACGGTTTCTCAAGGATGGGCGATCGATCTGGGATGGATTGATTTTGGATGTGACCGATCGCAAGGCCGCTGAAGTGGCCCTGCAACAGGAGCGATCGCTCATGCAATTGGTGTTGGATAACGTTTCCGACGGGGTGATGGCCTGTGACATGGCTGGGCGCATCACCCTCGCCAACCACACGGCCCGACAGTGGTACAACTGCAACCTGCAAGGACTCTTGCCCGAAGAGTGGATGAGCCTCTACACCGTCCTGGAACCGGATGGCATCACCCCGATCGCCCCGACCCAAATGCCCTTGAGCCGGGCGATCCTAGGGGAATCGGTGCATGATTTCGAGATGGTGGTTCATGTGCCCAACGAAGACCCCCATCGAATTGTTTGCCATGCAGAACCTCTGCGGGAAAGCGACGGCTACCAAATCGGGGCCATGGTCGTGATGTATGACGTGACGGAGTATTACGAAGCCCAAGAGCGGCTCCGTCGCCTCACCGAGAGCCTGCAAGAGGCCCAGCGCGTGGCCCATTTGGGTTCCTGGGAATATCACGTGGCGACCGGTGAAGTCAGTTGGTCAGAGGAAATTTTTCGGCTCTTTAACTACCCGATCGAGGAAGGTGTGCCGGAGTTTGATCAGTCGATTTCTCTCTACAGCCCCTCCTCCCAACAACGCTTGCAGATGGCGTTTGAAGAATGCCTCAGCGACGGTCAATCCTACGATCTGGAACTCGAAGGCATCGAGCAAATTAACGGGTTATCGCGCTACTTCCGCGTCAAGGGACTGCCGGAGCGAGATGCCAATGGCCAAATCGTGCGGGTCTACGGCATTTTGATGGATATCAGCGATCTCAAACAGGCGGAGGCCATCCGTCGCCGGAGCGAAGTGCGGTTCCGTACTCTGATTGAGGCCACCTCGCAAATTGTTTGGGTCACCAGCCGCCTGGGAGAGTTTGCGGCCGATCAGCCCAAGTGGCGGGCCTTTACGGGCCAATCGCGCCAGGATTTGTTGGGCTGGGGTTGGCTGAATGCGATTCACCCAGCCGATCGCGCCGCCACGGAGGCCGCCTGGTCTCGTTCCATCATCAGCAAACAGCCCTTCACCCTGGAGCACCGGCTGCGACGCTATGACGGGCAATATCGCTACATGAGCGTGCGGGCCGTGCCGATTCTGGATGATGTGGCCAGTGTCTATGAATGGGTGGGGGTTCACACGGATATTACCGATCGCAAGTTGGCGGAATTGGAACTGTTCGATCGCGAAGCCTTCCTGCGCACCATCTTTGACGGGGTGGAATATCCCATTTTTGTTTTGGCCGTCCTGCCCGATCGCCGGTTGGAATATATCGGTTGGAATGCGGCCAGCGCCCGCTTAACCGGACTGCACGAGTCCCGGGTCTATCACCACACCCCCACTGAAGTGTTTGGCGAAGAATACGGAGCCATCATGGAAGCCCATTATTGGAGTTGCGTAGACCAACGCCAAACCATCGTTCAGGATGAGTATGTCACCACCCAGAAGGGACATCTGTGGCTGCTGACCACCCTGAATCCACTGTTTGACAAGAAGGGGCGCGTTTATCGAATTGTGGCCACCTCGATCGACATCACCAAGCGTCGCCAAGCCGAAGATGCCCTCCAACAAAAGGCCGCCGACCTAGAAGCAGCGCTGCTGGATTTGCAACATACGCAAAATCAACTGATCCAAAGCGAAAAAATGTCCAGCTTGGGGCAGTTGGTGGCAGGTGTTGCCCATGAAATTAACAACCCGGTGAACTTCATCCATGGCAACCTCAGCCATGCCCATCGCTACGCGGAAGACCTGCTGGAAATTGTGCAAGCCTATCAAGAACGAATTCCCAACCCAGACCCAGACCTCAACGACCTGATTGAGGAAGTGGATTTGGAATTTGTGGCGGAAGATTTGCCCAAGCTCCTGCAATCCATGCGGGTGGGCACCGATCGAATTCGCGAAATTGTCTCCTCCTTGCGGAACTTCTCCCGACTGGATGAAGCGGATGTGAAGGAGGTGGATTTGCACGAGGGAATTGATAGCACCCTGCTGATTCTGCAAAATCGCCTGAAACCCAAGCCGGAGCATCCAGGTATTCAGGTGGTGAAGCAATACGGTGTTTTGCCAAGGGTGGAATGCTATGCCGGACAGCTCAATCAGGTGTTTATGAATATTTTGGTGAATGCGATCGATGCCCTTGAAGAGCGCGATCGCCTCCGCGACACCGAAGCCATCAAAGACCATCCGAGCCAAATCACAATCACGACCCGGGCGATCGACTCCCGTTGGGTGCAAGTTCAACTGTCAGACAACGGGCCAGGCATCGCCCCAGACATCCAGCAACGACTCTTCGATCCTTTCTTTACGACCAAGCCCGTGGGCAAGGGCACAGGGCTAGGCATGTCCATCAGCTATCAAATCGTGACGGAGCGCCACGGGGGCCGCTTAATTTGCGAATCTGCACCCGGCCAGGGAGCCACGTTCATCATTGAAATTCCGCACCACCAAACGGGCCCGGCGGCCCATCCGGAAACCTAGGGCTTGGCCTCTGGATTCCTTGAAGACCATCCCTTGGCCCAAGGCTTTCCGTGGGGAACAATCCCGCTGAGGTGGCCACAATCCGAGGGAGCGATCGGCCCCGGATTGGCAAAATCTCATCTTTTTTAAAAAATTCTCTTAAAGATTCGTAAACTAGTTAGACACCATCCGGGCCCGACTGGCCGGATGCGATCGGTGTCTCGAAACTTTGAGGAGTGTCATGAAGTCACTGCCCCAACAGCCGCTCTCGTTGATTGAGCGCGCTTGCCTGATAGGTCACATTATTGCCATGGCGTTTGGCCTGGCTGGGTTGCTGTACGTCTTGCCTCGTCCTGACCTGATCGCCAGCTTGCCGCCCATTGGAATCCAGTTTTTTCAATGGAGTATGGGTCAGGGGGGTGTTGGCTACATCATCCTGGGTGCAGCGGCCGTGGCCCTGTACCTGGCCCGCGTTTTGGGTTGGCAACGGATGTTGCTGTTTTTCTTGCCCTCGGTGGGCTTGTCCTTGGGTAGCGAACTGCTCGGAACCAGCACTGGCTTCCCCTTTGGCCACTATCACTACCTGTCGGGGTTGGGATACAAGGTTGCGGGTTTAGTGCCGTTCACGATTCCGCTGTCTTGGTTTTATATGGGTGCGGTTTGCTACCTGCTGGTGATGGTGGGGCTGGAGCGTTTGAATTTGCCGGGGCTGCTGCGCCAGGCGGGAGCCGTGGTGGGTGGCGCGGTGTTGCTGATGGCTTGGGATCTGGTGTTGGATCCGGCCATGAGCCAAACGTCGCTGCCCTTCTGGGAATTTGAGGAAATTGGCGAGTTCTTTGGAATGCCCTATCGCAACCTGTCGGGTTGGGTGGCGACGGGGATGGTGTTTATGTCGGTGGCGGCGCTGTTGTGGCGTGGTCAGCGGTTGAATTTGACCCGATCGCAACTGACGGTTCCGGTGATTGTCTATCTGGTGAATTTTGCCTTTGGGGCAGCGATTACGGTGTTTTCGCTGGATCCGGGCTTCCTGGTGCCCACGATGATGAGTGTGGCGATCGGGGTGTTGCCGGCGGTGCTGTTGTGGGCGATCGCGCCGACGGAGGCTCCCAAGGCGGAACCGGCGGAGACTGAGCCTCTGAATGCTCCCCCGCTGGAAGTGGTTGCTAAGTAGTGGTTACTCAGTAACGAACGGGAACTTGGCCGCTTTTGGCCGATCGCCCGATCGCAACATAACCCCAATCTTCTCCCCCCAATCCCCTCTGAGCGGGTGCGGGGGGTTGTTGTTCGGTGAAGCATTCAGCCAAGCAGGCAAGCTCCAATTGGCCACAAGCCCCCTGTAAAATTCACGTTGAGAGCCTCGCGGGTATTCGCAAACCCCTTGGGCTGATGCATTTTGCCCTGCATTGCGCTTTAATATTGCGCCTTATTTCGATCGCCCTTTGCGATCAATCCCACTGCGATCAATCCCACTGGAGAACAGCAGCATGGTGACCGGAGCTGAAACTGAGACTGGAGCGGTAGTTTGGGGGGTGATCGCCCTTGGGTTGTTATTGGTGCAGCTTCCGGCCGTTGCCATTTTGTTGGCTCGGTTAATGCAAGGCCCCGGTCGCCAACAGCCTCTGCAACCCAGGGACACCACCCACGACCAGCTCGGTTCCGTCAGCATCCTGGTGCCCACCCTAAACGAGGCGGCCAGGCTGGGGCCCTGCCTCACGGGCTTGGGACTTCAGGGCTACGAAGTGCGGGAAATTTTGGTGATTGACAGCGACTCCACCGATGGCACGCCGGAACTGGTGAAGGCCGCCGGTCGCCAAGATCCCCGCCTGCGATTGTTGCCGGATGATCCCTTGCCGGGAGATTGGGTGGGGCGGCCCTGGGCGTTGCACACAGGATTTCGCCACAGCAACGAACAAAGCCGTTGGATTTTGGGGATTGATGCGGATACTCGGCCCAAGGCGGGCTTGGTGTCGGCGGCGATCGCGGCGGCCGAAGCGGGGGGCTATGATCTGGTTTCTTTTTCGCCGCGCTTTTTGCTGCAAACGCCCGGTGAGCTGATTTTGCAACCGGCCCTGTTGATGACGCTGGTGTATCGGTTTGGGCCGGCGGGCAGCTCGATCGGGGGGCCCACTCGCACCATGGCCAATGGTCAATGCTTTTTGGTGCGGCGCGATCGGCTCGTGGACTTGGGCGGCTACAGCAGCGCTCGGGGGTCTTTTTGTGATGATGTGACCTTGGCGCGGGCGGCGGCGGCCCAGGGCATGAAGGTGGGCTTTTTGGATGGGGGCAAGCTGATCGAGGTGCGCATGTATGAAGGGGCCGCCGAAACCTGGAAAGAGTGGGGCCGATCGCTCGATCTTAAGGATGCCAGCCCCCGGGCCCAAACCCTGGGGGATTGTCTCTTTTTGTTAGCAGTGCAGGGCTTGCCCTTACCCTTGGTATTGTTATTATTCGAGCCGGCCTGTGCCAGTGCTTCCTGGTTGGTAACCGCCGCCTGGGGTCTGAATCTGGCACTGTTGCTCATCCGATTTGCCTTAAATTGGGCGATCGCACCGTCCTATAACCTCAGCGGCGCAAAGCTTCCCTGGCTTTTCTTTCTGTCGCCCTTGGCGGATCCCTTGGCCGCCCTGAGAATTGGGCTATCATCGGTGCAAACGCCGACGCAGTGGCGCGGGCGTAGCTATTCCCCAGCCGTGCCAACCAACGCGGGCTAGTTCAGCGGCATCACATCTTCCAGGGGTTTTGCCCCCCTTTTGATTGCCCTGGATCCTAGCCCGGCCGCTGCTTCCGTCCTGTCGTCGCGAGGAGTGCCGCCCGTGAGTGGTAACGAACAAGTTGTCAAGTACTTCATCATGGAAGCCAATGAGCATCTGGAGGCGATGCAGGCGGCCCTGGGGAACTTGCAAGCAGTCATCGAAGAATATGAGGAGTGCAACACCATCTACCGAGCCGCCCACACCATCAAGGGCAGTGCGGCCATGCTTGGCTTTGAGGGAATGCGCCACCTAGCTTTGTTGCTTGAAAACTGTTTTAAGTTCCTGCGCGAAAATCCTATCAAGTTAGATAACAGAGATCAGCAAGATTTCGCAAACGGTGTCGCCCTTTTGGAGAAATTGACCCGGGCCCTGGAGGGTGGCACTTACAACGATGAGCAGGCCGTTCCGGCGGTGGACAGTCTGCGCCCATCCCTAGAAGCCCTATACGAACGAATTAAGAAGCGGGCGGCGGGCGAACCGGAAACACCTGCCCCAGCGCCTGCCCCAGCGGCTAAACCCCTGCCGGCCAATTTTGGCCCGTTGGTGATGGAAGCGCTGAAGCAAATGGTGGTGCTGTTTAAGCAACCGGCCACGCCGGAGTTGCGCGCACAGCTCGATCGCCTCTGTCAAAAGCTGCTGCAATTGGGTGATGGCTATGCCACTTGGCAAACCCTGATCCAAGCCACCCGCCGGGCGATCGCCCATCCCAAAGTGCCCTTCAATGCGATCGCCCCGATCGTGGTGCGGGATCTGAAACAGGCCACTGAGTTAATGGCCGGGGGCAAAGGCCACAGCATCACCCTGGGCCCTGAACTCCAAAAATTTGCTCCACCGGCCGCCGCAGCCGCTGCGGCCGCTCCCGCCGCGACCCCAGCCGCTCCGGCCGCTACTCCGGCCCCAGCCCCGGCCAATGGCCAAGTCAGCATTCCTCGGGATCCCAAGGGTGCCGCTCGGATTCTGATTTCCACGTTCCCCAAGGATCAATTGATGGAAATTGCCCGCTATTTGGCGGCGGCAGCTCGCTAGGTGCGCTGCAAGATGCTGGGGGTTAATCAACGGTGAACTAGCCCCCTAAAAGCGGCGCTCAAATTGCACCGAAAGACGCGACTCGCCCGCAAAGTCTGTGGAGCCGCGAATTACGGTGTCGTCGTTGAGGCGATAGTCCAAATTGAGGCGGGTGGTGTTGTTAATTTCCGAGATGATCTGAGCGATCGAAACGGAGAGGTTGTTATTCAGGTCAATGCCCGCTTCAATGCCGAGACCCAGGGCGGTGGCTCGATCGTTCCGGTTGTTGTCGCCCCGGGGCCGGGCGGTGACGGTGGTGGGATAAATCCGAAAATCCGTCAGCCCGATCGCGCTGGCAATGTTGGTTTGAATGTTGTTGAGCAACCCAGCGCCGGCCAAGTTGGCCAGCACCACGGCCCCACCACTGCGATCGTCAAAGGTGTTGATTAGGCTGCCACCAATCAGGGCCAAAATTTGCGCCTCGCTGCGGGCGGGCCGACTGGTGAGGCGAATTTGATCCAGCAGTTGGCTGGCGCGACCTTGGACGGTGGCCTTGATCCGAACGGTGCGAGCGGAACCCATGGATCCAACCACACTTTCTCGAATTTCGGCGGGGTTGAAGCCGCTGGTATTGTCCGTTTGCAGGGGGTTGCGGCTGGAGTCGGGCACAAAGGCCACCATCTTCACATCCAGGTAAGGATCCAGACCCGATCGGGGGCGAAATTCCGCAAATTGAGGTTCGCCGCGCTCCAGGGTAAATTGCGTTGTGAACAGGTTAATTAAGCCCCGTTGCAGTCGAATGCGGCCACTGGGACGCGGATCGGCCAAGGTTCCGTTCAGCTCCAATCCCCCCTCCGCCAGGAAATTCAGGACAGGCAATTTCAAAATTTGCAAACCCCGGCCCAAGTTCACTTGCAGGTTTTGGAAGCGAGGGGTGATCCCCACCGTGGCGGCATTGGGCGTGCTGGCCATCAGGGCCGCCGGATCCGTGGGCAAGATCACCCGACCATTGACCAGGCCCAGACTGCCGCCGACGATCGGCTTGAGGGCTGTGCCCGTGATGCTGATTTGGCCGTTCACGCCTCCTTCGTAGAGATCCCGCACATTAAGCTGCAATTGATCCAAAGCCACGTTCAGGGGGGAATCATTGGGCCCTAGGGCTTTGGTGTCGGCGATCGGCAAGATGCCCGCTAGGCGAATTTGTCCCTGGCCAAAGGCTCCGTTGATGCCGTTCACCACCAGCCGATCGCCCGTGAAGGTGGCTTGGCCGTTGATGTTGGTGATGGTTTGGGAGAGACCCTGCAACCCGATCGCCGCGTTGGCAAACTGGGCTTCTCCGGTGGCCTGGGGTTGGGCCAAGGTTCCGCCCACACTCAGTCGCACGCGCCCTTGGCCGCCCAGCCATTGGAATTGTGGAATCAGCAAGCTCGCCAACCCCAATTCCTTATCTTCCAATTCGGCATTCAGGCGCAGGCTGTCGTTATCCGGTTCCACCTTGGCGAAGGGCAACTTTTGGGGAATGCTGCCGGTGATCGCGATCGGGTCTTTGTCTTGGCTGCCTTGCACCGCCACGGCACTGCTGAAATTCAGCCGCGCTTGGGCATAGCTAAAGTTGCTGGTGGCCGTTTCGATCGGGGTGTTGTTCAGCTTGCCGCTGTTGAGCACCACCTGCCCCACGGCCCTTGGATCATCGATCGTGCCGGCCAGGGCCGCCGTGATATTCACCCGGCCACTGAGGCGGGGCAAACCGGTGCGGCCGTAAAGTTCGCGGACTTGGGGAATATTTTCCAGGGATTCGGCGGGAAAGTTGGTGAGCTGAAATTGACCCGATTGGGTTTTGCCAATTTGCCCCGCAAAGGCCAACAGGATATCGTTGCGGCGAAATTCCAAGGGGGCCAGGGTGAGGGTGTTGTCTTGGAAGTCGCCGCGAATATCCACCTGATCCGCATTCAGGGCCACTTGAGCCAGGCTACAGGCCTCTTCCGGTAACCAACTCCAGTCGCGACCCGAGAGATTGAACTTGGCGGCAATGCCCGTTTGCACGCTGCCGTTGAAGGTGAGATTGGCCCCAAATCCGCCCCGGATTCGATCGAGATTGGCGATCGGGCTGGCATTGCAGCGATCGGCGATCGACTGGTTCAGCAGGGCCTTGATTTCCGCTAACTTCCGCAACTGCTGGGAAAGGGGTTGGTCAGCCATTTCCACCGCCAAGGGAGCCACCTGGGCAGCGGCGGCATAGGTGGGCGGCCGCAGGTTTTTGGCCCATTGGGCCGCGGATTCAAAATCCGTTAGTTGCAGGATCCGAATCAGGGTTTCCAGTTTGCCGTTGCGGGCTTGTACCTGGCCCTTGAAGCGCGGGTCAGCGGCCACCACCAACTCCGCCCCCACCAGATATTCACTGTCCCCTTGGGTCAATTTGCCATCGGTCAGTACGGCGCGGTTGTTGGCATACCCAAACAGGCCGGTGAATCGATCGCCAAAGGCCACTCCCACGCCCGGTTGTTCGGCGCTGATTTGCCCCTGGGCGGTGAAGCGATCGAGGTTCAGGCGTGCTCTGGCGGCGATCGTTCCTCGGGGAATACCGGCCGGTTCCGTGAGGGCCGCGGGCCAACGCAACCGCTCCAAGTGCAAATTCGCCAGCTCGGCCAAGAAATCTCGCCCTTGGCGGCGGCCGGTGGCGGTGGCCCCTTGCCATTGCAGATCTAAGCCGGTGGGTAGAAATTGTCGATCGAGCCGCAGGGCCAGGCGATCGGACTCGCCCCGCAGGTCGATCGACAATCCCCGATGCAAGCTCACGTCCACGGGCCCACTCATCAGCAGGTTAAAGTTTGCGCCCGCCGCTTCCAACCCCACCAAGTTGGCCGTCCCGATCGCCCGTAAACCAGCTAGAGGTCCATTAATCTGGCCGGTAAAATTCGCCCGCCCCGCCAACAGGGGTCGATCGCGAAACGCATCCCGCACCCCGGCCGGAATTAGATTGGGAACCAAACCGGGCAGGGGTTCCAAATTGACGTTTTGCACCGCCACTTGCAAATCCAGATGGCGGAGGGTGGGCAAGCCGGCCAGTTGTGGGGGAATGCTGGGAAACAAAGACCCTTCAGCCCGCAACCCAGGCCCCACAGCCCGATCGAGCCGAATCGCTTGCCCATCCCAACGGGCCGCAAAGTCGATCGGCAGCCGTTGGTTGAGGTAGTTGGCTTGGGCAACGGTTAACAAACTGGAGCGATCGCCCGGCCTCAGTTGCCCCGTGACTTGGGCCGCGATCGAAGCAGGATTGCGGGCCAACAGGCCGGCCACGGTTCCTTGGGCCGTGACCTGGCTGCTGAGTTGTCCGGTGGCTTGGGGCACAATCCGCGCCAACTGAATGCCCGCCAATTGGGTTTGCAATTGCCAATGATCGCCCGTGGCCTGGGCGGCCCAATCCAGCTTGCCACCGGCCAAATTTTGCAAGTTGCCCGCCGCCTGGACAGCCAAACCCGTCAAGGGGCGATCTAGAGTGCCCCGAGCTTGGGCTGTGGCGGTCAATTGACCCGAGAGTTGCGGAATCACCCGCCCCACTTGCAGATTTTGCAGCCGGGCCGAGCCGGCCCAAGCCCGATCGCGCAGTTGCACCGCCGTTGTGATTTGCCCGCCCAGCAGTTCCGTGCGGGCCTCCGTGTCCAGCGCGGTTAGGTTGCCGCGCGATCGCCCCGTGACGGAGACCGGCCCCGGATCCTGGGGTAAATTCAGGCCATAGGCTTGGGCGATCGGGGCCAGGGGCAGATCCTGAACCCGCCAATCGGCCGACAGCCGATCGATGCCCAACCGATCCAAGGCCCCATTCGCCAACAGACGGGCCGAACCATCGGCGGTGATTGCCCCCCCGGCCGTTGGTTCAACGCGCAGCCGATCGAGCCGGGCCGCCAGGGGAAAGGCCCGCACTAACCGACTTTGCCAATTTTCAAACAGGCGAAGGGGCGAATTTTTGGGCGGTTCCGATCCTTGGCCGATCGCGGAGAAATTGCCCTGAACGCGCCGAAAGGCCAGGCGATCGACCCGTAAGCCGCCCACCGAGACGAAATTGCCGGTAATTTGCGGGCGATCGAGCGTTCCCCGTAGCCTGGCATTCACCTCCACCGGCCCGACGATCGGGAGAGGCAAGGTCTGATCGAGCGTGGTTGCCACATCCGCCGGCCGCAACGCCTCCGCCCGCAACGTCACATCATATTTAGCCTCCAGGGTGGTTTTGAGGGGATTTTGCAGATTCAACACCGTTCCCGAAAAATCCACCGGCCCATTCGCGATCGCCTGCAAGGACCCATATTGACCTTGGGCCTGATCCAGCGTCACGACGGGCCCCCGCAACCGCAACCGCCCCATGGTCAGGGCCATGGGCTTGGGCACGAGGGGGCTGGTGATGCGCCAGTCTCGCAGTTGCAGCGTACCCTGAAGCGCCGGAATGCTTTTCCCCAATTGATATCGCCCATCGGCCACTCCATCCACCCGTCCCCGCTCGATCGTCATCGGAGCGGGCATGGCCTGGGCCAATCCGGTCACATCCAGGTTTTGCAGGCGCGATCGCACCGCCAACTCCTGGGTCGGAATTTTGAACTCTCCTTTGAGGTCAAACTGTCCGGGCCGCACTTGCCCCACGGTTCCCAACACCGAAAACCGCGCCAATTCCGGCTGGCCAGCACGCCACTGCTCCAAGTCCGCCGAACCGGAAGCCACAATCTTCACGGGCAACGGCGGGGTCGATCGCCGGGGCCGATTCACCAAGGCCGGCGCAGGCACCAAGGTCACCTGGGCATTTTGGAACTCAAAACGACTGGGACGCAGCTCAAAGGGCGGCTTAGGGCCCGACTTCAAGCGCACTTCAAATAAATTGCCGTCGTTGGTTTGCTCCACATACACCGACGGATCCCGAAAGGTAATCGCGATCGGGATGACGCGATCGCCCAGCAAATTGGGCAACTGGGCGATCGACCAAAAATCAAACCTGGCCTCAACCGCACCGGCCTTCGCCTGGTCAGGATCCTGCGCAGTGGGCAACAGGGCCGATTCCCCAAAGGTCAGCCCACCCAAGGACAATCCCGTCAGGGGCCCCACCTTCACCGGCCGCATCAGGGCATCGCTGAGGGCCGCGGACAAAAAATCCGAAAATCGATAGTGCAGCCAATACCAACCAAACCCCAGCCCCCCGGCCACCAGCCCGATCGACCCCAAAACGGCCGCCCGTCCCACCCAACGCCACAGGGATCTTCGATTCCTTTGGGGACGGCGCGATCCGGGGGGGGATGGCTCAAGCTCGGAGGGCTGATCCGGCTCCCGATCGGGCAAATTTCCTGGCGACTGCATAGCTCTGAAACCCGGTGCAACTCCTCACCCCGTGCGAGCTAGCCATCAGCCCCGCTGCACGATTGTGCATATCATAGACGACTCATTTCGCTGGTCTTGTTGACTGTTCCAAGTTCTGGATTGCCCATGGGGTCTTGATTGGCGATCGAGGGCTGGCCTCGGTTGGGCGCAACGGGGCGATCAGCGCGGCCTAGCTGGTTTTTTAGCCTTATGGTTTAGCCTTGTGGTTTTGTATCGCAATTTATAGGCCACAATCATGATCATGGTGGCTGCCGGGCTGGTTTGCAGGGGCGATCGCGCCTGTTTGCGTTACAGTTGGTGCAATAAGGGTAAATCCTGAGTGGCTTAAGTAATTTATAAAGTTATTAGTTTAAATAATTTATTAATTTAGAATTTTATTAAACAGATTTAATCACTAAATTAATTTTTAAATTTGCTCAACAAGTCTGGTGCTTTAAATGAATCTTGAATGGACTAACTTATTTGCACTCTTTGGGGCAATGACAATCCTAGCCATATTACCCAGCGTTAGCGTGTTCACAGTGGTGGCGGCAGCGGCTCAAGGGGGATTCCGGCCAGGTGTTTGGACAACGCTGGGCATTGTTTTAGGGGATTTATTGTTGATTTTGCTGGCGGTTTTTGGGTTGACTCTGTTGGTTGAATCGCTAGGCAGTGCTTTCGCCATCATTCGGTATTTGGGCGGCGCTTATTTGGTGACGATCGGCTATTTATTGTGGCGTTCAACGGGGCGATCGCCTATTGGTCATGAATCCTTGAGTAAGACGGAGGAATTGGAACCCACTAAAACCATTTCTGTGCAGCCATCCAACTGGGGGCATTTCATCACCGGCTTAGCGATTACTTTGGGTGATCAAAAGGCTGTTTTGTTTTATTTAGGGTTCTTGCCAGCATTTGTTAATTTGAAGCAATTGACAACCTTGGATATTCTAATTTTGATGGTAATTGCGGCGTTGGCAGTGGGTGGCGTTAAATTGGGATATGCCTATCTGGCAAGTCGTGCGAGGTTGCGTTTTGGTCAACGGCTAGGGGTGATGATGAATCGGGTGGCGGCGGTGATCATGATTGTGGTGGGATTGGTGGTCATTTTTCGATCATAGTTTCAACCACCTGGGAGCAAGGGGCTTAGGGCCTATCGTCATTTCCATCGACGTAGGGGTTGGGTCTCCCAACCCTAACCCGGGTGATCGCTACAACCCCGTTCACCCCTGACAATACCCAAGGATCACGGGAACTTATTTTCATCGATCAATCGAATGATTTGAGTGATCATCACTCAGATTAGCAGCAGATCAATTTTGGCTTTTTCGATATCCTAGATACAGCCTTTACCTAAAATAATTGGCACGCCATATCACAGATACCATGAAGCAACGGCTCGGTAGGCATTGCCCACCCTACGGGCTACTATGCTTAGTAATCGAGATAAGGGCTGTATTTGCTTAAAACTCGGTTGCTACAGGCTTTGAGAATTTAAACTTCTTTTCAAACAATTATGATGATTATGAAATAGGTTCTGGGGAGAAGGTTTCATGGCGAAATTGGGCGGCACTTCTCGAAAATCGATCGGCTCACGGCCTGAAGCCGATCGGGTCAATCGCCCTGATTTGCCCCTTTCACCGGCCCATGAGCGGCTCCTGGCCCTGTGGCTCCATGGCAAAAGCCGCCACACCCGTCGCTATTACCAGCGGGAGGCCCTGCGGTTTTTGGCTTTTGTGGATTGCCCGATCGAGCAGGTGAGCGCCATTGATGTGCAGGGGTTTTTGGATGAGTTGGAGCGCGATCGACTGGCTCCGAGCAGCATGGGCCGTTCGATCGCGGCAATTAAATCCCTGCTGCGGTTTGCGCATCAAATGGGCCTGGCTCCCGACAATCCGGCGGTGGCTTTTAAAGTCCCCAGCACGAAAGACACTCTTTCGGAGCGGATTTTAAGTGAAGCTCAGGTGCAAGAAATGCTGGCGGCAGAACCCCAGCCCCGAAATCGATTAATGTTGCGATTGCTCTACGCGGCCGGGGTGCGGGCTAGTGAGCTTTGTGGACTGTGTTGGCGAGATTTGCAACCCCGAGGGGATGGGGGCCAAGTGACGGTCTATGGCAAGGGCAACAAAACCCGCGCGGTGTTGCTGCCGCCAACCCTTTGGCAAGAACTCCAGGCCTATCGCGAGTCGATCGAGCCGTTGCCCCATCGCCAAGACCCGATCTTTCGGAGCCGCAAGGGGGGGCATCTGGATCCCTCGCAACTGATGCGAATTGTGCGATCGGCGGCCCAGCGCGTGGGCATTGAGGCCAATGTTTCGCCTCACTGGTTGCGCCACGCCCACGCCAGCCACAGCCTCGATCGGGGCGCGCCGATTCACCTGGTGCAAGCCACCCTGGGCCATGCCAGCATTGCCACCACGGGCCGCTATCTCCATGCCCGCCCCCAGGACAGTTCCGGGCGCTATCTGGATCTTTAAGGAGCTGGCAAAGCAGTTAGCAAATGAGTTAGCAACAGCATTCTGCAAAATTCTGCAAAATTCCTGTCCATTGCATCCTTTCGGGAACCCGTGGCAAGATGGGGCTGATCTTTGGAGCCATTAGCCTGTGACTCGTGGGCGGCCGTCTGAGCAGCGATCGAGCACGATGCAAGACTGCGATCGATTAGGAGCAAAGCAAATGAAGACCACCACTTGGGCTACTGTGATCGGCTCGGTGATCGCCGCCACGGTTTTGAGCGTGGGCCCCGCCCTGGCCCAGTCGGCTGACTATGGCGATCGGGTCATTGTGCCGGGGCCAAACGACCCCTTGGGCAGCGGCACGGTACAAACCGGCACGCCCGGCAGTCGTTCATCGGCCGCCATTCCGATCACCACCATTCCCCAAGCCTTTGACGCAACGTTTTATCGCCACAACCCCCCAACCCAAACCGATCAAACGATTTGGGGACAGTTGCAGGTCATCCTAGGGCTGCCGTTCCCCGAAAAGGGCACTAATGCCGACAGTCGCAACATCAGCCGCTTGTATTACGAAGTGCTGCAACGCCAAAGTCTGTCGGATCCCTGGATTCGGACACAGGACTTGCCGAACCCTTACAACGGGTCGCTGCTGCAAATGCAACGATCGACCGGCGACGGCCAAAGTTCGCCCTAGGTTCGGTCACTAAATCGGTCACTCAACCCGATCGCCCTGCCACTGTTCCAACACCCGCATCAACTGCTGGCTCACCTCGGCCGCGTAGGCTCGACTATCCAGGCAGCGCGGCGGCTGGGCCAAGGCTCGGGTCAGGTGCTGGCGAATTGATTGCCGCAGGGCTGAATCCGCCGCCAAACGCCCCGCCAGAGCCAGGTAATCTGCCTCTGAGCGGGCAACCCAATCTCCCAAACCCACATCGCGCAAAATGGCAGCCCCTTGGCGCGATCGAAACCAGTCACTTTCGCGGGCCACCACCGGCAACCCCACCTCGATCGCATCCACAATGGAATTCGCCCCACCAAAGGGAAACGAATCGAGATAGATATCAGCCAGTTGCAACACCGCTTTCACATCGGCGCGGCTGGGCAGTTGGTCAAACACAATGGCTCGATCGGGATTGACTCCGTGGGCGGCCAAAGTTTCCCGCAAGCGCCGCCAAAATTGCACCTTGGGATAGTTGCGCTTCCAACTGGCTCCAAAGGGACAAAGCAAGAGATAACTATCAGGAAACTGGGCCAGCAGTTTCGCCCAAGTTTCCCGTTGTTCGGGGATGGTTTTATATAAATTGGCTCCCGAAACAAAGGCGATCGCCCCCTCAGAAATCCCCACACTGGCCCGATCGATGACTAATCGTGGTTCGGCGGCTTCCAAGGAATAGTCAAAACAGTGGGCCGGCCCCGACACACAGAGCAATTTTTCCTGATAATGGGCGGCGGCGCTGGTGGTTTCCGTAAGCTGACCCGACAGGTAGTAATCCATATGGGTCATGCCGCTGGTGACGGGGGAAGAAACGGAATGGATCTGCACCCGCGCCAACCGATGGGCCCCAATCATCAACACCCGATGTAGGGAATTGGTGACGATTGTGGCCACCAACAGCAAATCCAAATCATCTTGCCGAATTCGGGCCACCTGTTGTTTTAAATCGCCCACCAGCGGCACAATCGCATCTCCCGATCGGCGTTTTTGATAGGCATCCAGTAGATCTGGATCGCGATCAATGACATACAAAATCACTTCAAACCGATCGCGATCGAGCCATTCAAACACCGGAAAGGTTGTGAAGGTTTCCGGATGAGATAAATAATTGGTTTTCAGAATTCCGAGTCGAATTTTGGGGCGATCGGGCGGTCGGGGTGCAAAGTCATATTCCAATTGATGGCCCGCCAACCGCAGGGAAAATTCCAAAATCGCGGCCCGTTTGGCAAAGGTCGATCGCAAGTTTCGATCGCAAAAATAAAGCGGGACAAGGTTCGCCAAATTACTAAACGTCAGGGCGATTTTTTGCCATTGTGCCGATTGTGGATAGCGGAAAATTTGTTCATGTAAATAGTCCACCAGGGCGATGGTGAAGTTGGCATAGCGATCGACCTCGCCCAATTCTCGAAAAAAGCAGGGAAAAGCCAAGCAATAGTCAAAAAAGGGTTCGATCGCCCAAGGCGGCAGTTGCAACCCATGCAGATCGGGCAACCAGGTTTCGGCCCGTTGATAGAGGGCGATCGCCCAAACCGCTTGGAGGCGGGGAGCTGGCCAAGTGGCGGCCAATTCCCGCTCGATCGGCTCCAGCCACTGGCGTTCCTCGGGGGTCAAGGCTTCATAGCGCAAGTTGCAATCCCAAAGGGCCGCTTGGGCGGCGCGGCCGGTTTCCCATTGGGTCGCCATGGCTGCGTCCGGCGTGGCCAGCCACTGTTCCGCCAATTGACGACGCAGATCCCGCAATTGGGCCAGGGGTTCCGGCGCAAAGGGCTGACGATCCCAATGATCCAGGACTTGTTCGATCGCCTCTAGCAGCGCAGTCATGGGCAACCCATCTAAGCGGAATAGTCCGCGATCGCGAAGATATAAACCCCATGGAGGGTCAAGGCTCCCAACCAGCCCAGGGTGACCCAAACGGCCCAAGGATCACTCGCCCGGTTCAGGGTTTCAAAAAACCACAGACCCGAGTTACTGGCGGCAAAAATCGCCACGTGGGTCGCAAAGGTCATCCGATCGTCAAGTTTGCGATATTCAGGATCGGCGCGATCGGGTTCACGGGGCCAACGGGGAGGCATAGGACAGTTACCGGGTTGCGATTTGGGACGGAAAACCGGTTCTCATTCTGCCATGGTCTGCCGGGGCGATCGCGGTTGGGGTGAATCAACGGTCGGCTGTAACTGGTTGAGGGGGCGATCGCCTGGCGGCATCAGGACTGTTCTCACCACTGCCCAAACCTGGATGATGGAATGATGGTTGGTGCAAGGGGTCGATCGAGGTTTGGACAATGAAGCAATCCAAGAAACAAAACAAGAAACAAAACAAGAAACAAAACTTCTCAAGTTTCACGCTCTCTCAGGCCTATCAACATTTAGGGTTGGTGATGCTCAAGCCTTGGGCGATTGATTTTGTGCCGAAGGAACCGAGCCAATTTTTTCTGCAACGGCTTGATCGACTGCAACAAACGTTTGATCTCCGTGCCTATGAAAAGTCTAAGGAGTTGTTGATTGATGCGGTTTGTGAGGAAGCACTTTACCCTAATTCGGCGCTGAAAATTTGGAAGGGAGCCGCCCTCAGCAGTGATGATCTGACGGGCAATGTGGATTATTTAATGACCGATCGCAAGGATTATCTTGATCGCCCCTATCTCTGCATTGTGGAGGCGAAGAAGGATGATTTTGAGCAGGGGTTGGCGCAATGTTTGGTGGAGATGGCGGCTTGCCTGTGGAACAATCGCCAGGTGGGTCAAGAAATTCCGGTGTTTGGCATTGTGACTAATGGTGAAACTTGGCGGTTTTATCGCTTAGATCCGGATCAACAGGTTTATGAATCTGCTCCCTACGCGATCGGGAGTTGGCCGATCGTTTTGGGTTGTTTGCATCGGGTTTTTCAGTGGTGTTTGGCTCACAGTCAGGGGGCGATCGGGGAGGGTTGATGGTCGAAATCCTTGAGGCGGAATGGGCCCAAACAATAACTATTTGACCGATCGACCCAGGCCAAGCGTAATCCAATCTACGAGGCTATGGTGGGTGGCAAGGCGATCCAGTGCGGGGGAAATGGGCTATGCGTGGACTCTGGTTGGGCGGGTTGGTGTGGCTGCTGGGCGCAACTGCTGCGATCGCCCTGCTCCAGCCGGTTCGATCGGCACAACCCGCCCAGTCACCTACGGATTTGCCCTCCAAACCAGCGGCCGATCGGCTGTTGCAACAGGGAATTCAACAATACCGAACCGGTCAGTTTCGGGCGGCCCTTCAGTCCTGGGAAGCCGCCCTTCAGATTTATCGCGCCCTTCGGTCTCAGAGCGGGGAAGCAGCGGCCCTCGGTAATTTGGGCAATGCCTATAATGCTTTGGGTCAATACCAGCGCGCCATTGAATATCACGAGCAGTCCCTAGCGCTCGATCGCCAACGGGGCAATCTCCAGGGAGTCGCCCAGTCAATCCATAACCTGGGCAACGTTTATCAATCCCTCGGAGACTATCAGCGCACCATTACCTATTACGAACAATCCCTGGCGATCGAGCGTCAACTGAGCAATCAATCCGGTCTGGCCGATTCCCTCGGCAGTTTGGGCAATGTCTATAACCGTTTGGGACAATATCAACGCGCCATTACCTATTACGAACAAGCCCTAGAAATTGACCGCGCTATCAGAAATCAACGAGGAATTTCTGCAACTCTGGGAAGTTTGGGATTAGCCTACCAATCCTTGGGAAGCTATCAGCGTGCCCTTGATTATTATGATCAATCGTTAGTCCTCAATCGCCAATTGAGTGATCGCCAGGGAGAAGCGATCTCGCTCGGTAGTCTTGGCACTATTTACAATCTACTGGGTCAATATCAGCGATCGATCAATTATCAAGAACAAGCCCTGGCGATTAAGCGCGAAATTGGCGATCGCAATGGAGAAGCTATTTCTCTGAGTAATCTTGGTCAAATTTACAATTCTCTCGGTCAGCAGCAACGATCGATTGATTATCAAGAACAAGCCCTGGCGATTAAGCGCGAAATTGGTGATCGCAACGGAGAAGCCATTTCTCTAAATCATTTAGGCAATGTCTATAACAATTTGGGTCAGCATCAGCAAGCAATTAATTATTACGAGCAAGCTTTAGCCATTCAGCGGGCGATCGGCAATCGAGAAAGTGAAGCCGTGGTTTTGAGCAGTTTGGGCAACAGTTACCACGACCTCGGGCAATATCAACGCGCCATTACCTATCACGAACAATCCTTAGCGATTAAACGCAAAATTGGCAACCAAGCAGGAGCCGCTTACTCCCTGACTGTCCTCGGAATGGCTTACCACGCCCTTAATCAGTATCAGCGTGCCATTGAATATTACGAACAGTCCTTGGCGATCGCCCGCTCCATTGGCGATCGCGAGGTGGCAGCCATGACATTCAGTAATCTTGGTCTTGCCAATTTCTATACCAATCGCTTGGCAGAATCCGCCAAAGCGTTGCAGTCCAGCTTGGATCTGTTGGAAGCAATTCAAGCTGATTTGGGCCAGAACGATCGCGATCGCACCTCGCTGCTGGAAACCCAACAAAATGTTTATCAAGCTTTGCAACGAACCTTGATCGCCATGAATCAAACGACTGAAGCGGTTGTCGTTGCCGATCGCGGTCGGGCCCGATCGCTGTTGTCTTTTTTGCAATCCAATTCCACATCCCAAAATTCATCCCTGACGGCTGCTGAAATGCAGTCGATCGCCCAACAGCAAAAGGGCACAATTATTCACTATTCCGCCGTTTGGGGAGAGCTATATATTTGGGTGATTCCACCTCAGGGGGCGATCTCCTTTCGGAAAGTTCCCTTACCCGAATCCGCAAAAGGTCTGGGTCAAACGGCTGAAGCTTTGCGAAACAGTGCGGTTACCCTGCGGTTAATCAGTATGCGGGGCAATGATCAAGGCCTGAGTGATCTTGCTAATCAATTACGAGGAACGGGCAACGAACGGATCACTGAAAATCCCACGGATTTACGACAAGGCTATGACCTGTTGATCAAGCCGATCGCTGATTTATTACCCACAGAAACGGGCCGCAAATTGATCATCATTCCCCACCGTGAATTGGCGGTGGTTCCCTTTGCGGCCCTGCGGGATGAGTCGGGCAAATTTTTGATCGATCGCCACACTCTGGCCTTTGCGCCTTCGGTGTCGGTGTTGGCGGAAGCGGCCCGCCGTCCCCAAACCAGCAACGGCCCGGCACTGGTTGTGGGAAATCCCAATCCGATGCCGGACAATTTGAACCCGTTGCAGGGCGCAGAGGCGGAGGCCCGGGCGATCGCCCAAACTCTGAATGCTACGCCTTTAATTAGGGCCCAAGCCACTGAATCGAAGGTGAAAGAACGGATCGATCGCGCGGGTCTGCTGCACTTTGCGACCCATGGGGTTGTGCCCAGAACGGTCGATGGCGGGTTGGAAAGTTGGTTGGCCCTGGTTCCCGGCGGCAATGAGGACGGGCGATTGACGATCGCGGAAATCTTCGATCGCAATTTGCAAGCGCGGCTGGCGGTGCTGAGTGCTTGCGACACGGGCCGAGGAACCGTCAGCGGTGAAGGGGTGATCGGTTTGGCACGGGCGTTTCTCAAGGCCGGTGTGCCGACGGTGGTGGCGAGTCTCTGGAAAGTGCCGGACGAACCCACAGCGCTGATGATGCAGGCGTTCTATGCAGAACGAGCAGCGGGCAGTGATCCGGCGGTGGCGTTGCGATCGGCCATGTTGCAGGTGCGGGAGCAATATCCCGGGCCCCAAAACTGGGCGGCCTTCGTGGCGATCGGGGATACGAACTAACCCTGAATCATTGCCACAGCATCAGTTATGACGGTGGAGGCATGATCGTTGGAATTGGCTCGCGATCGAATCTTCGGTAGTGCCGTAATTTAGTAATGATGAGCTAATGAAAGTCTTATGGTGAAAGCGATCTGTCACAGAAAATCATCACCTCACAGGCACTACCTACCTTTTTACTGATTGTTGTGGTGACTCACGGAAAATTCGTTTATCATCTGATGTAGATTTTGGCCCTGGTCTATGGATTCGTCGCTAGATCTGCGATCGGTTACGCCTGCTGAGTTGGTGAAAACCTACATCAACAATGCGGCTGATCTGCTGAAGCTATGCGATCTACGCGCTTCAGGAACGGATGATCCACTTCTGCTACCGGGTGATAGGATTGAGCTATTTGTTGCGATGGCGATCGACCGCCCTCAAGTGGCGTTTTTTGCATTTTTGGAAATCTTGAAAAGTGATGCTGATTCGACTTATCGAGCCTTAGCATTGCGCGGATTAGGTCAGATTGTCCACCCAGAGACGTTACAAGAAATTCAGTCTTGTGAGACAGAGGATACACAAGAACTGGTGCAGATATTGGCGAGTGAACTGCTGGGTAAGGGGCCGTACAGCAACGATTTGACTCGCTGGGCAGCGGCGGATGCAATCATAAACTTGAAGTATCCAAACAGCATCTTACGAAACACATTTTTTGGAGGGCTGACGGAAAGCCCGGATCGACTTCAACGAGAAATTACGGCTCAACGGCTGGTACAAAAAGACAGAGTGCAGCGTTTTGACTCGCAAAAGCAACATACAGTTGAGTACGAGCGTTACTTGGACTTCTGGACGTTTGGCCCGGCTGAAAGGTTGTTTTCGGAAGCCAAGCTTGAACCGATTGATGTTAGTTTGCTAATTGGAGATTTGTCTTGGCTGGGGTTAGAACTAGCTTTTAAAGCCAGTGGCGCTGCTGTCACCGCTACTTATGCAAAGTTTTTAGATTATTGTAAGCGCTATTGCTATCAAAAAGAAGACAATAGACTACTGCTACAATCACCACGATTTTTTGTCGATAAAATCTCAAATTCAGAGCGCATAAATGCGATTGAAACAATTGCCAAAATCTCTAATCAAAAGGTCTCTAATCAGGAAGAGCCTACAATAAGCTTTCTCAAGGCACAAATAAAAGCAGCAACATCTTCTGATATCGAAAATTGGCTAGAGACTATTGAAAATGATCTAAAAAGCTATGCAATTTTGGAGACTCGTCTTACAGAAATAATAAGATTTGAGTCACTAAATCAGTGTGTTCGTCAGGACTTACATCGTAATCAAAATATAGTCCGAAATGAAATTATATTACGTATGCTATCAGCTCTTCATCAGGCTAGTCCTCTCAACAATTGGACAGAAGCCGACCTATTATCAAGCACAGACTCAGATTTTTCAGAGTTAATAGAAGACTTAAAAATTAGATCTGACCGGTACTATAAACTCAAAGAGGATATATTGGCTGGCTTGCGCCATATGTTTCATAATTCAACTACTGATGTCCAGTCAAGTTTGCAAAGGCTGACTGTGTCTTTTCAATCGCGGAGAAACTCTGAACTGAGTCAATTAGATCTCCTCAAAAAAACTCGCGATAAGTTACTCAGTTACAACTCTCAGGCTGAGAAGACAATTAATGTCTTGCTATGCGCTATAGATGATCTCGAAAATCTGGAAAGTTCTATTGCCTATAACAGGATGTTGAATGATGACTACATCCAGGCTTTTGTAAAAACTTGGACAGATCCTGGCATGAGCTATATTGCCCAAGACGAAACCCTACTTTCTGTGACGCATGAACTACGACAATTAAGTGAAGTCGCCGACGATATGTCAAAGCATATTCAGTATGAAATTGACTTGATCGATAAGTCTATTGAAAAACTTGAAAAAAGCAACCCATCTAATGAAGAAATCAAACCATTTTTAGTATGGACACTGATGGTTGTAGCTTTTTTATTCTTCACATCATTTCTTGCAATTGTAGGTGTTGTAGTGGTAATTATGCCTATTATTTACGTTGTCATCCGAATCGCGATTCACTTCGCTTCTTTGCAGTGGGATAAAAAGATCAAAAATCATGAGAACAACCGAATGTATTATCAAAGGCTAAAAGATAAGATTGATTATGAGGCTTCAGCATGTAAAAGACTTGTATAATACGATCAAATCAATATATTGTCATTCAGCACATGGCCGTCCCTGGCAACGTGATATTTTCTTGCAAAAAATAATCTTTTGTAAGAAGACATTGTTGACTACGCATCCAATTTTTCTCCCCTTACATTATTACCCAGTAGCTGGCACTATCCAGTACGCCTAGTAACGGCTTATGAATAAAAGCTTAATAGCTGTCAGGGTGTTACCGCATAAGAACGAAACATTAATTCTGTTGAATTATTCACGAACAGACTGTACCTATGCCTAATAGTCTCAGGAATATTATTGAGAGTTCATTGTTTACATTTCATGTGTGGTTTGATTCTCGTAGATCACCACAACTCAATCATCATGCATTAGATAATCAACTAACTCCAGAAGTTATAATTTACCTTCAAGAGTTGCCACTGCATGACAGTCCTCCACCCAATCCTCAAGAGTGGGCAAAAGCTGTCACCGAAATTCAGTGGGATGACGATCAACACCTTGACTGTACCCATCGGCTCTACCGTCCCCCCAGCTTCACCCCCACCCATCGCTGGAACTTAGATAACCTCCTCGCACAGGTTGATCGCCTCCGAGGTCAAGTGCTTGTTGAAATCACCAGCCAAGTCGTTCTTAACCAAAGCGATCGCCCCTGGAATCAAGCCCTGCACCAAGCAATCGATCGCCTCCAGAAACTAGACTCCGACCAACGCACCCCCTACGCTGAAACCCTAAGCCTTTATCAAAACTTAGTCAGAAATCGACCCGCCAAACTTTATGAATTAAGCGTTCGCGCCTTCAGCGAACACCCCGCCGATACGCTCCATCTGCTCACGGCCTGGACTGACACGGCCCTGAGTGGCGATCGCCCCGCCATCAAACTTTACGAAGCCCACGATCCCCGCTTTGCCGAACATCTCCGCACCTTTGCCGATCGCCAACCCATGCCGCCCCAGCCCTGGTCAGAACCCCAGCGCGAAATCGGGCAACTGACCTTTGATGAGGCCATCCGACCACCGAAAAAAGGCCTGCTCGATCGCTACAGTGATGGTTCTCTCAGCGGCCCTCAACCCAAGCTGTCCGACGAGTTTAAGCAAATCTTGCCCAACCGTCCCCCAAGTGCCCTCGCCAAATCCAGTGGAGTGAGCGGTTCCCTGCTGTCCACTTTCCGCAACAGCAATACTCCCCCTGCTGCGATCGTTGCCGACCTGCGCCCCCTCAGCAATCACCTCCCGATCGAGATCGCAGAACGGTTCATCACCCCCTGCGTTGAACTGGTCAACCACTACCGTAATTTGCAGCAAGCCGAAGCCAACCAGCCCTTCAGCCAAACTTATACTCTAGAATCCCTAATTCAGTCTTACAGTCACCTCATCAACGACGATCAATACATCGTCGGAACTGATGCCAATGGTCAGCCCGTTACTTCTGAGTTCAAGACCTCGCCCCATCGATTTGTTGCGGGCGAAGCAGGAGCTGGGAAAACCAATTTTCTTAAGGTTTTACTCTACCAATTGCTATGGCATAATCCCAACCGCACTATTTGGCTAGCTGACTTTAAGGGTGGTATGGATTTTCAGGTTGTCAGCGCGGTTTTTCCCAATATCAAGCTGATTACAAACTACGCAGACTTTGATCGACTACTTCAAAATTTTTGGCAGCAGTCAGAAGAGCGATCTAATGATCGAAGCGAAAACATTCAAGAAGAATTAGCTTATCTCTTGCAACTCACTCCTGAAGATAGGAGACGCTACCAAGAAGAAAAGAGTCAAAAGAACCATACAGTATCTTGGGAACGTAATCTATTAATCATTGACGAAATGGCACAACTTGCCCATCTGTATGATGATCGTGACCAAAAAGAGATTGCTAAGTCAGTCAAAGCCAATATCGATAAAGTTGTTCGATTGGGTCGCGCCTTCAAAGCCAATATTGTTTTTTGCACTCAAAGTAAAGAAGAGAACGTCATTGATAGTAATTTGCTGAACAATGTTAGCGATCGCTTGGTATTTCGGGTCAGTGCTGACACGGTTAGTTTGCGATTCCTAGGCAGTGACCATGCCTCCAAGATCTCACCCCGAACCAAAGGTCGTGGCATCTACCGCGGTCCAGACTATGCAGGAGATGCAGATGATTTGAAAGAAATCGCGACCCCCCGCTTTCCCGATGATGATCAGATCACAGAACTGAATCTCTGGGAAGAACTTAAGAACCGCAGTATTGAATCAAGCGAACCATAATTTATAATTACATTGATATGACCAATATTTCCTTGTCTAGTACCCCGAGTTAAGTCCTATGAGTCAGTTACTTCCCCTGGTTCAAGATTTCCTGAAATCGATGCAGCTTGTCCTAGAAGCGGCTGAAGAGATGCGCGTTGAGGCTCAACGCTTACCTTCCACGGATCTTGAGGCTCTTCCCAGAAAAATTGAGCAGCTTGATGATCTCTGTGCAGAAGGTCTAAAAACCTATCGCAAAGCCCAAGATTTAGTGGAAGAAATGCGCGATGTTGCAGGTCGTTAAATCCTTATGGCTAACCGCAGCACCCTGCTAGAAGTAGTTGCCGACTTACTCAAACAAGCTCAACTGCTAACTGACCTGGCTGAATCCTCGATCGATCTTGCCCAGACCATTTGGGACACCGATATTGAGCAACTACCAGGACTAATCGAGCAAATAGCTGATGATTGCGACTCAGGTATCGCCAAGGTGCAGGCAATTGTAGGCACTCTAGACGAAACTCGCGCCATCTTGGGTCTTAGCTCGGGTTCACTGGCTGTTATGACTACCCCTGTGGCGATTGTGGCTAGTAGCTTATCGTCTGGCTCAAATCCTCAGACTTCGCCCCACTTGACAGTCGAAACAGATAACCCAATTTCAAACACTTATAGCCTCATCACGCCAGAGATTACCCCCGAAGAACTTACCAACTTTGAAGCAGATTTAAACAACGCAGTTGATGGAATGCATCAACTACTAAAATCTGTTGGCTCATGGTCTACCAAAACGGTCAGCACATTCACAATCATGACTACCATGTACATTGGTGCGCTGAACCGTCAAGCACCAACAATAGTTGAGTCGCTTCGTCATCTAGAATCTTTCTTTGGATTAGTGGAAAGAGCATCCAATCTATCTGAAGCAATTAGAAACCCCAGTCGTTTGCAATCTACCAGCGCAAATGAACTAGACTCTAAAGTCTTAGAAGATCTCAGTAACCAAATGGGATCGGTGATGGAAACGGATACAGAGCGGAAAACTCGAAAGCGAGAAGAAGAGCTGGACGAAGCCGCCCAAGAACAAGCAAAGCGCGATCGAACCCCTGGGGCATCACCTTGATCATCGCTTCATCCCTGCGTGATCAAGAATGATCGGGGCGATCGCACCAGTTGCCAGATCAACATCAGCCGATCTCGCCAGGATAGTTGCTCGGCTTGCTCACTTAAAGATTTCCACGTCACCATGATCGATCGCCCCCGTCGGGGCTGATGAAACTGCTGATTGCATTTTTGATTCCATTATGGATCGATCGCCCCTCCGTCCAATCGGCCGTATGATGATTGGCTTGGGGTGTTTTCGCCACAGTTAGCCGATCGCGCTCGCAACCCGAAACCCGAGCCAGATCGATCGCGCGACCCTCACTCGCCCCAGCCCTTTCAACCCCCACGCAACAAGCAAGGAAACTGACATCGTGACTCGCACGAACCTGGATTTTTTGGCCGAATCCGATCCCCTCGTGGCCGAAATTATCGGTCTCGAGTTACAGCGCCAGCGCGACCACCTGGAACTGATTGCCAGCGAAAACTTCACCTCGGCGGCGGTGATGGCGGCCCAAGGCTCGGTGCTGACCAACAAATATGCAGAAGGCCTGCCCGCCAAGCGCTACTACGGCGGCTGTGAATTCGTCGATCGGGTGGAGCAACTGGCGATCGATCGCGTGAAGGAACTGTTCGGCGCGGCTTGGGCCAACGTGCAACCCCACTCGGGCGCGCAGGCCAACTTCGCCGTGTTCCTGACCCTGCTGCAACCGGGCGACACGATCATGGGCATGGACTTGTCCCATGGTGGTCACTTGACCCACGGTTCGCCCGTGAACGTGTCTGGCAAGTGGTTCAACGTGGTGCAGTACGGCGTAAGCCCCGAAACCGAGCAACTGGACTTTGACCTGATCCGCAAGCTGGCGATCGAACACAAGCCCAAACTAATCATCTGTGGCTATTCTGCCTATCCTCGGACGATCGACTTTGCCCAATTCCGGGCGATCGCCGATGAAGTAGGCGCGTACCTGATGGCGGACATCGCCCACATCGCCGGGCTAGTGGCCGCCGGCCTGCACCCCAGCCCCCTGCCCTACTGCGACGTAGTGACCACCACCACCCACAAGACCCTGCGCGGCCCTCGCGGTGGTTTGATCCTGTGCCGTGATGAGGAGTTGGGCAAGAAGTTTGATAAGTCGGTGTTCCCTGGCAGCCAAGGCGGCCCCCTGGAGCACGTGATCGCCGCCAAGGCCGTGGCCTTTGGGGAAGCCCTGCGCCCGGACTTCAAAACCTACGCTGCCCAGGTGATTGCCAATGCCCAGGCTATGGGTGCTCAGTTGCAGGCGCGTGGTCTGAAGCTGGTGTCTGGCGGTACCGATAACCACTTGGTGCTGGTGGATCTGCGCTCGATCGAAATGACCGGCAAGGAAGCCGATCGCCTGTTGGGTGAAATCAACATCACCGCCAACAAAAACACCGTGCCCTTTGATCCGCAATCGCCCTTTGTGACCAGCGGCATCCGGTTGGGTTCGCCGGCCATGACCACGCGCGGCATGGGTGCGGCGGAATTCACGGAAATCGGTGACATCATCGCCGAGCGGTTGATCAACGCGGCCGATGCGTCAGTTGAAGATGCCTGCCGCGATCGGGTGGCGGCCCTGTGCGATCGCTTCCCGCTCTATCCCCACCTGCGGGTGGCACTGCCGGCCCTGGCGTAGAAGCTACCTGCAAAAAGTTAGGCAGCACTTGCCAAACACCCGCAGTTGCGGGGGGAGCAAAGGGTTTGAGACTCTTGTTTTCGTTAACTGGTTGAGCAAGTCGCGCATCAATCTTAGTTTTTTTGAAAGGGGCAAGGCCAAAAGCCTGCCCTTTTTCTTGGGAATTTTTGGGGTTTGATTGAATATTTTTAAATCCATAGATTCTAAAAATTCTAACTTTTTAAGCTTTTAGTTCTTGGCTTTTCCTTAACAGCTTGGTAACTGCTAAAAATTTTCTAAAAGATTTAGAAATTCAAGATCTCAAAACGAGTTGATTTTGGATTTTTTGAAAAAGACAATTTAGAGAATTAAGGTTTCTTAAGGGCAAAAGATCCCAAAAGTTAATCAAAATCCAGTTTTCACTTAACCCTGTCTTTACTGAAGAAACCTAGCGTAAAGAGCGTCTATGGCTCTTTGCGGAAGCCGACATGGTGGATGTTGGTTTCTTGGCAAATGGGTCTCGTGCGTCGCTGAATTTATGAGCTTGGCTAGGTTTGCATTGGCCTCAGTTTGCATGGCTGTTCTGAATCCCGTCGCGATCGGGCCTTGGAACTTTGGGAGCGGACTGACTTTGATTGATCAGCCGGCCCTGGCCAACCCCCCCAATCTAACTCTCGAATTGCCGATTTATACCCTGACCGAACAGCGCGATTTAGTGGCCCAAGCCGAACGAATGGCCCAAGCGGCGATCGCGCGGGAATTTCAGCAAAAACCGGCCCTTTCGATGGTTCAGGTTGTGGTGTTGGGCAATCGCCATGGAAATTTAGTGCCCATTTTGACGGTGAATGTTACCCGATCGCAGTGGCAACAAAACCCAAGGGTCAACGCCTGGACGCAATATTATGCGTCCGGTCGCTTGCTGCAACGGCCGGATCCTCAGCCAGCGGAGCCGCCCGATTCTGTGGTGGCGGCGCAACCGGCTAACCCAACGCAGTCGGGGCAACCGGAAACGGGCCCTCGGGGTGTGGGTGGTCGCGGCGCAACCATTGATCAGGCTTGGGATACGGGCCAAATGACGCGATCGCAAGCTCAGGACTATCTCAGCGACCTCGATTAGGACAGCGGCGAAGACAGCGGCCTCAGCCCCTTCATCAGCCTGTTTCCACCACTTGCATCGCCAGGACTAGGAGAAGACCCGTGATTCACGACAACGGCATCAGCAATCGATCGAACAACCGCCCCTTTGAAGACATTTTGCGCGCCCGCTTGTCCCGCCGAAACCTCTTGGCCCGCAGCGCCATGTTGGGAGCCAGCGGCTTTTTAGCGGCCTTGGCTGGCGATAAACTGCTGGCCCAAGGAGCGGCGGCGGCCACGGGAGCTAACCCCGAAGCCGGTCTGGCCGGTGGGGAATTGTTGGCCCAAGCGCGGAAATTGGTGGACTTCCCGATCGTCCCTGCTGCGGCAGGCTCGGGCCCGGTGCCGGCCATCTCCTCCGCCTATGAGTACGACATTCTGATTCCTTGGGGCAGCCCCTTGCAGGGCCCCGGCCAAGGCCCCAACTACAATGGGGATCCCAACCGTCGCCCCAGCTCGGCCGAACAGGCCCAGCAAATCGGTATTGGCCACGATGGAATGTGGTATTTCCCGTTGGATCAAGGCAATGACAATGGGATGTTGGCCATTAACCACGAATACGGAACCAACAGCCACGTCATTGGCAAAAACTTGCCCACCAGCCTGGAAGATGTGCGGGTTTCACAGCACGCCCATGGGGTTTCGGTGGTGGAAATTCGGCGGGTGCGGGGAGCCAAGTGGCAAGCAGTGCCCAGCCCCCGATCGCGCCGGATCCATGTGAACACCCCCGTCACCTTCAGCGGCCCCGCTGCCAACAGCCCCCTGCTGCGCACCGCTGCCGGTAACCCGCCCTTGGGAACCTTGAACAACTGCGCCAACGGCAAAACCCCTTGGGGCACTTACCTGACCTGCGAAGAAAACTTCAACGGCTACTTTGGCGACAGCACCTACAACGCCCAAACCAAAACGGGCACTTGGAAAACGACCAACGCCCAAAAGCGTTACGGCTTTGCGGCGGCTGGTGCTGGGTATGGCTGGGAACTGTTTGATAAGCGTTTTGACTTGGCCAGCGCTGAATATGCCAATGAAGAAAACCGCTTCGGTTGGGTAGTGGAAATTGACCCGATGAACCCCAACCAAACCCCCGTCAAGCGCACCGCCTTGGGTCGGATTAAGCATGAAGGGGCTGAAGTGGTGGAAGGTCGCGGCGGCCGGATTGTGGTCTACATGGGCGACGACGAGCGCTTTGACTACATCTACAAGTTCGTTTCGGCGGACAACTGGCGATCGATGCGGGCCCGTGGGGTCAGCCCCTTGGACGAAGGCAAGCTCTATGTGGCCAAGTTCAATGACAACGGCACGGGCAGTTGGCTGGAGCTAAACATCAGCAACCCGGCCCTGCGCGGCAAATTCAGCGATCAGGCGGAAGTGTTGACCTATGCCCGGTTGGCGGCGGATGCCCTGGGAGCAACGCCGATGGATCGCCCCGAGTGGATCACGGCTGCGGCGAATGGACGGGTTTATTGCACCCTGACCAACAACACCCAGCGCAAGGACACGCAGGTGAATGCGGCGAATCCCTTGGGCCCCAACCCCGATGGCCACATCATCAGTTGGCGCGACAGCGATGATTACACGGGCACTAGCTTCACTTGGGATATTTTCATCCTGGCGAAGGATACCCACGGCAACGGCGATGAGCGCACGTTCAGCAGCCCGGATGGTCTGTGGGCGGATCCCGATGGCCGTCTGTTCATTGAAACCGATGGTGCTCAGAAGAAGGGACTGAATGATCAGTTGTTGGTGGCCAACCTGGAAACGGGTGATATTCGCCGCCTGCTGACGGGGGTTACGGACTGTGAGGTGACGGGCATTACGGTTACGCCCGATCGCCGCACGATGTTTGTGAATCTGCAACACCCTGGGGATGGGAACCCGGCGAAGACCAATTTCCCAGCGCCCCAAGGTAGCGGTCGGATTCCTCGCGATTGCACGCTGGTGATTCGCAAGAAGGACGGCGGCATCATTGGCTCGTAGGCTGGTAAATTCGTCAGTTTCTAGGTTCCAATTGGATTCTTAGGTGTAGGGGGCGATCGATTCCCGATCGCCCCCTGTCATTGCAATCCACCACGAGACGCTCAACCATAAAACAAGCTGTTGATGAACCCTCACAGCGCGATCGCCTGGTAATTTCTGGTGCGATCGCGCTGTTGTTATGCTGGCGATGGCGCTTGTTTTTGAGGTTGGTTCATGGCCGATCCCGCATCTTTTGGTGTTTCTCAGGTTGTTCCTCAGGTTTGTCTCGATCGCTTCAATGAGGCAGCCCGGCTGGCCGGCGAAGGAGACATTGCCAGCGCCCTTGCCCAATATGAAGCGGTGTTTGCAGACCTGGGCAACCAACCTTCAGGGGTGGTGACCGGACCATTTTTGGCGCTGGTGGAACTGCGCAAGGCCTATTGCCTAATGAGCCTGCGGAACTATGCAGCGGCTCAGGCAATTTTCCAATCACTCGATCGGGGTATGGCCGGGCAGTTGGAAACGGCGGAAATTTTTGATTTCTATCTGGCCTATGGCAATACGTTGGGGCATTTGTCTTTGCTGGAGGAAGCGATCGATCGCTTTGCCCATGCCATGAACGTGGCCACGGAATATTTACGGGATGCCGAGCGATTTCGTACGGTTTGGTATTGGGTGTTGTATTGGGAAAAATATCACGGCGCTTGGGAGGCGCTGGATGAGCATTGCGCCGATGTGAATGGTTTTGGGCTAGAAAACCAGGATCCGCAATTGCAAATTATGGCGCTGGAGTTTCGGTGTTATGCCGATCGGGCGTTGGGACGATTGGCGGCGGCCCGGCAAGGGGCGGAGGGAATTTTGGCTTGGAAACAGCAAACTCAGGCGGATCCTGCTGAAATTGCCCAATGGGAAGCGTTTTTAGCGTCGCTGGTTCAACCTAATTAGCAACCCCTCTGTTGGTGTTGTCCGTTAATGTTGCTTCTAATGTTGCTTCCCGTTGGTGCGGTGGTTGCTCGGTTTCCCCTCTTGGAGTCGTTGCAAATATTCCCAACCTCGCTGGGGCCAGACCCGATCGCGCCCGGTGCGTTCGGCAATCCATTGGGCCACCTTGGGCCCCGACCAAGGGCCCCCGTCGGGAGCCGGTTGATCCAGCAGTTGCGCTAATTCCTGTTGTTGCTCCGTGGTCAGGAGCGATCGAGCCGATCGATGGCGTTGGCTGGGTCGCCGGTCGATCGCATTGGGGCCCAGTTGGTTATAGCGACGAACCAACTCCTTGGCATAGTCATAGCTCAAGTCCACCACTCGGGCCGCTTGGGTAATGGTCCAGCCTTGGGCAATTAAATAGAGCAGGTGCCATCGGCGGGCCTCGGTGGCTTCCTTGGCTTGACGGTAGCGATCGCGCAGGCGATCGAGGCTGAGATGGGGGTTCAGCGTGACGCGCGGCGGCATAGGAACGACCTGGGATCGTCAATCAAGCGATCAAAAAACAGCAAATCAGGGGGCCAAGCGATTGACCTGAGCCAGCACAACCACCCTGGGCTTGCGGTGTCTAGCCAAGGCCCGGCGGTCGTATCCCCACTTTGCTCTTCTGGCTGGCAGGGTCGAATCCGGACGCTTTTGATTCACCCGACCCGATCGCCCCGATCGACGCACCCTAGGGGGCCAATCGCTGCCAAGCCAACCGGGCCGCTCCGGCCATGCCTGCCTGATTGCCCAATTCCGCCACTACAATTTGCAATCCTTCCCGGGAGGAGGGCAGCACCCGCCGGTTCACTTCCGCTTCCATGGCCGGGAAAAACCACTGGGCCCCGGCGCTGATGCCACCGCCAATCACCAAAGCTTCGGGCGTGAAAATGTAGATTAGGCTGGCTAATCCGGCTCCCAAGTCTCGGCCATAGGCGGCCCAAAAGGCGATCGCCTCTAGATCGCCCGCCGCGGCCTTGGCCGCCACCTGGTGAGGTTCCAGACCCGTGCGCCGCCGCACCGCCTGCACGGAGGTGTATTGCTCCAATGATCCTTGATTGCCGCTGTTGCAAGGGGGCCCGTCGGGATTGAGGGTGATCAGACCCAATTCCCCGGCGGCTCCGGTGCGGCCCGTGAATAGTTCGCCCCCCAAAATGACGGCTCCGCCTACGCCCGTGCCCAGGGTCAACACCAGCAGGTCTTGGAATTGGCGACCAGCTCCTAACCAGGCTTCTCCTAAGCCAGCGCAGTTGGCATCGTTGGCCAAAATGGTCGATCGGCCCGTGGCCGCTTCCATCCAATCGGCTAAGGGCACATCGCGCCAGCCTTCCAGGTTGATGGCAACTCGGGCAATCCGGCCGGCCGCGTCGGCGGGCCCCGGTGTGCCAATCCCGATCGCGATCGCTCCTCGATCGGGGTCGAGTTGCTGAATGGCGGCGGCGATCGCCTCCGTGACTGCTGTGGGTGTGGCCGGCTGAGGAGTATCAATCACCAACGAAGCCAAGCAATCACCCGTGGCCGTATATCGTCCCAACTTGATGGCCGTGCCGCCCAAATCTACCCCGATTACCGTTGCCGAACCCATGACTCTGTACCAAAACTCCGCCGCGCTATTTTGGCATCTCGGTTAGCGGCGCGATCGGGTCAAAAGCCTGGGCAACGGTCAGCAACCCCAAAAAGGGCAGCAATCAGCCATCTTAATGCAAGATTACTAAACTAATCTTGCATTCAAGAACGCTAAATTGGGGGTCGAAACCCCATTACGTGACCCAAACCCTTCGATGGCGACTCCAACCGCTTCTAGACCCCAAAATCGTTGGCTATTGGCCGGCATTCTGGGGATACTCACGGCCCTCGGGTTGGGAACCAAGCGCTATCACGGCCCCTTGGAAAGTTGGGTGCAACATCACCTGGGCGATGTGTTGGTGATGATTTTTCTGATTGGGGTGGCCCGTTGGCTGTGGCCCCGGCGATCGGCTGGGGTGCTGAGTGCTTGGGTGATGGCGATCGCGATCGGGATTGAACTACTGCAACTGTGGCATCCACCGATGTTGCAAGCGATTCGCGCCACCTTCCTGGGGCAAATTATTTTTGGCAGCTACTTCGACTGGTGGGATTTTGTCCACTACGGCCTTGGGGCCTTGCTGGGCTACGGAGGGTTGCGGTGGCTCGATCGCTGGGGCCAGGAACAACCCCGAGTGGCCCCGCCCGATCGCCCCTCGATCGATCAGTGACGAGTAACGACGCTAGCGGCGCGATCGCAGCCGGCTTTGCTGCCACTGTTGCAACCGTTCAATCCATTGCCCCCCATCTTCCTTGGCCTGGTTCAGGAGATGGACGATCGCCGCTTCCACGATCGTTTCCTTATAGGGGGCGTTGCTTTTGCCCAGGGCCAATTGCAGTTCCAAATGGAAGCGATCGAGTTCGTCCAGCACCGACTCCCGCACTTGAAAAGTAGCCCGGCGCAAACTGGCCGCTTGGCCCTTGGGTGCGGGCGGCAGCGAATCCGTCTCGGATTCCGTGGGTTGCAGATATTGCGCTAACAACTGATCGCCGGCCGTGGGTTCTGGAGACATGGTGGATTGCAGAATTGGGGATTTGAACCGAGAAGTAGATGGGGAAAATCAGGGGAATTGATCAGATCAATCAGTCGATCGGTTGATCGGTCTATTCGTTAATCAGTCGATCGGTTGCAGCATCCATCGAGGAGATGAGTAGCGGTGATCGATCAGGTTGGATTGGTGGGTGAGGGACGATCGACCAAAACCGCCGCGATCGCTTCATAACCCTGCAACACAACCGATCGGCGTTGGCGAGCAAGTCCCGATCGCAACAATTTTCCATCGACCGTGAGCTTGGGGAAACAAGCCGATCGAGGAATGGGTGGAAACAGGGCGATCGCGCCTCGGCTGGCCAGGGCCCAATCTTGCAATCCCGCCAACACCTGATCACACCAAGGAGCCCGTCGTTCGCTCATGGTGGGCAACACCCCCACAACCCGCAAATTGGGATTGAGCTGCGATCGCACACTGGCCACCGTTTCCATCAGAGCCAACAAACTGCGCAAGGCCAAGGGTTGGCATTGTACCGGAATCAACAACCCATCCGCCGCCGCTAACGCACTCAGCGTCCAAAACCCCAATCCCGGCGGACAGTCCAGCAACACCAGAGGGCTTTGGATTTGGGCGGGAGAGGTTGCCAAAAATGGTTTGGGTTGTTGCTCATCAAGCTTGCCCAGCAGTGGCCAAGATTGCGCCAGGGCCTGACGCAGCCGCAACAACCCTTCGGGCGATCGAGCCAAGGCCACCGCCGCCGACTCCAAATCCAAACCACCCGGCAACAGCCATCCCCGATCGCCCGCCGCCACCAGTCGATCGCCGATCGCCCCCTGTCCTTGCAACGTTGTCGCGATCGAGGGTGAATCCGTCGCTCCCAACAGGGCCGTTAGGTGCGCCTGGGGATCCAAGTCCACCATCACCACGGGCGATTCCACAGGAGATCGAGCCGCCAACAGTTCCGCCAAACAAAGCACCGTTGTGGTTTTGCCCACGCCCCCTTTGGGATTCACGATCGCGATCGTTGTGCTTGCCACCGGTTTTGCCCATATCCCAGACCACAGGCGAATTCTACCGCTTCACTCGCCATCTTGCTCGCTGGTCAACCATTCAGCCACTCAGAAATAAAAGAATTTGAATTAATGAATTCACAACGTCTCAAAAATTTCAAAATATAAATTAACAAGAATATAAACATTCAAATTGTCAACTTGTTAAAAACTCAAAAATGATTTTGAGAATGCTTTCGAGTAAATCCATCAAAACAGACCCGTCAGAACCAGTCCCCAAGCAGTCCCATACCCCCCAACGGAGACTGACCTCGCCGCCAGTTAGCTCCAAGGCACTTCAGAAACTAGAAGTTGCGATACAAAATTGCGGTCTATGCATCCCAGATCCGGCCCTTGAATCGCCAATGCCCCAAATACAAACAAACGGACAAGAGGTTTAGGGCCTGTCGCCATTCCCATCGCCGTAGGGGTTGGGTCTCCCAACCCTAACCCGGGCGATCGCCCTAACCCTGTTCACCCCTGGGAACACCCAAGGATTACGGGAACTGGGCAGGGAAACCCTGCCCCTACGACTGATTGGTTTTTTGAAGAACACCGAATTTCTCAGTGCTTCCTTTCCTCAAAAGAAGCGGCTTAACGTCGCCAAATACCTTGAACCTGTGACCACCAAGCCTGGGGCCGATCGCTCGATCGCACCTGCCAGCTCAACATCGATCGAATCAGGGGCCAACCACCCGATCGCAACGCCGCCGCCACATGCAGCCCCAAACACAACACCATCACCACCCAAGCCGCCAAATGTACGGAATACCAAACATGGTGAAATTCCCCGGCCGGCAGCCATTCTTCCTTAATTTGTCGGCCGGAAACCACCGCCAGCCCCGCGGCCAACAACATCAACGTATTCGCCAGGCGATGGAGCGATCGCTTGGCTTGGCCCGCCTGTTGATTGCCCAGTTGTCGCAGCGCCGCGATCGAAAGCAACCGATGAGCACCCAAATAAAAGCTGTATAGCGCCAGCGGCAACAACATCACCAGGAAAAACAGACCGAATGTGCCGTGCAAGCCTTCAATGTCCGCGATCGGGGGCAACGGCAACCGTCCCCACCGGCCATCGTAAGTGTTGTAGGTCAGGGCCGCCGTCACAATCGCCCCAATCCCCAAGCTGGCACTGATGCCATGCAAAAACCGCAATAACGAAGGTTGATAGGGCTGAGCCTTGGCCATGAATTTTCCTCTCAAGTCATCCTGACTAACTGAAAAAGATTGTCGTGCAAAACCATCTCACTGGTTGAATGCCGTTCCAATAGTTTAAGGAATTCCAGAAGAAATGAGTTGTGGAATGGGCTGCGTAACGATAAAAAATCATCACTCGCTGAGAGGCAAGGTTAAGGATCAAGAGAACACCCCAATAGCATTTTGGAGCACTTGCAATCCCTCAAGAAATTACAGGAGATAGGGTTCAAAATTTTAACTTAAGATTCAAGTTTAATTCATTTTCTATTCATTATTATTTCATTTTTTAATCAAGATAAATTCATCACTGCTGATCTTAAAAATTATCGCACTACTACCATAACAGGTTAAATCACGCCATAATTGCTTGAAATGCTCTGCCAGTTCATTTTCTAATCTAGTTCTCTAATTGAAATTAAGAGACATTATTAATCTGAAGAAGAAAAGCATGATTATCTTGCTCAAAATCTTTTTCTAATGGACTTAATTTTATCAGCCCACTGAAGCAAACTTGAATCAGAAAAAATGAATTAAAAATGAATTAAAAATAGACCAATAAAAATGAATTGAATATGAAACAAAGAAATCAAAAGTTTGTCTATAATGACACTGTTTCAGAACAGAGATAAAAATTTCCGATTTTATGATTGATGAATGATCTCTGATGAAGAATCAAGCATTTTTATAAACATCCCTGATACCCAACTCAACTCAATTCCCAAACAACCATCATGGACATTTTAACGGCAGCTTCTTTAGGGCTAGGACTATCAGCAGATGCCTTCGCGGTCTCTGTTTCCAGCGGCTTATCCATGAAGTATGCTCGCTGGCACAAAGCCATCAAAATTGCTCTGTTTTTTGGTGGGTTTCAAATGTTGATGCCGATCTTGGGTTGGGGTCTGAGCCTGACCTGGCGATCGACCATTGAAGCCTACGACCAGTGGATTGCCTTCTTGTTGTTGGTGGCGATCGGGGCCAAGACCATTCGCGAAGCCCTGGGTAATGATGACGACAACCCCAGCGAGCAAGCCTGCAACCCCGCTGACACTAGAATGCTCACGGGCCTCGCGATCGCCACGAGCATTGATGCTCTGGCGGCGGGTGTGGGGCTGACGGTGGTAAACACGCCCATCTTGCAAGTGGCTGGCGTGATTGGCCTCATCACCTTTGCAGTCTGCTTGGCGGGGGTCTTTTTAGGGAAGTCTTTTGGCTGCCGACTCTACTCCCACGTGGGCAAGGTGGAGATTGTGGGCGGTGTGATTCTGATTTTGCTTGGCTTCAAAATGTTACTAACTGCGGGGTGATTCGGCAAAGTGGCCATCATTATGTCAATAATTGAAATGGTATAGCAGGTATCAAGAACCTGTAGTTTGGGGAAGCTAATCTCGATTAGCTCCCCTCTTTTTATTTCAGAAAGAAGCTTTTCCTTCCTAAATAAACCCTGTTTCGTCAAATTTGGGTTCTAGCTGCCCAAATTGGCTATTACGAAAGCTTCACAATTGCCTAACAGTTCTATGGCCGTTTAGGGTGACGTTCGCAGCTAGGCCTAAACTCTGGCCCACAACAGGATTGCGGCGGAGGGAACCTGGCTTGGCGGGATGCAAATGGGTGCAAAAAAGAAGCGATCGCCTATCAGAGACGATCGCACGGGGGCAAGGGTAATTATTGCAACCTATTCAAACACAACCAATACGGACAAGACCTGTCTCAATCAGACTGGCACAAGTCCCTAGGCACGGAGGGGCCTAACTGGTTTTGGCCGACGGGTCGATCGGGCCCGCATCCAGATCAGCTCCCGGATTGGGCGCGGAAGCGGTCATTCCATCCGCAATCGGGGCCGGGTCGCCGCCATCCCGATCGCGGGAAGCATGGGCATGGTGAGCGCCCTGGCCGTTACTGTCGGACTTTGGTGATTTGGTTGTGGTGGTTGTGGGGTCTGGGTTTCGGGGCTGGGACTGTTGGGCCAGGGTGTCGCGCTCCGCATTGTCGCGCTCCTCTGCCCGATCGCGCGCCCCATTGTCCTCCATTTCCAAAGGCACAATTGGAGCAGGTGGATCGGTTTGACCCATCAAGCCAATTTGGGCCGCATTAAAGGCAATTGCTACGCGCCGCCGAAATTCCCGGGCCGCGCCCCACTGTTGCAAGGGAGTGGTGCGAATCCAAACCCGCACCATGGAACCACTGGCGGAAAACTCATCAATCCCCAACACTTGGGGACGATCGAGCAAAATTTCTGACCACTGCGGATCCGCCGCCAAATCATCACTGAGCTGATTCAAAATCGCCAGGGCTTGATCCAAGTCGGCTCCATAGGCGATCGGGATTCGCAAATCCGCTTGGGAATAGTGGTTGGACAGGTTGGCCACCGTGCGGATTTCGCTGTTGGGAATCACAATCAGCCGCTGTTCTGCATCCCGCAGCTTCGTGACCCGCAGGGTGAGCGCCTCCACCCGCCCGGTCAGGTTGCCCACCGCGATCGCGTCGCCCACGGAAAATTGATCCTCCGCCAAAATCAAAAACCCGTTAATCGCATCCTTAATCAGGTTTTGGGAAGCCAGCGACAGGGCCACCCCAATTAACCCCGCCCCGGCAATCAGTGGCCCCACATCTACGCCAATGCCAGCCAGGCCAACGATCGCCCCCAAAATGACCAGCAACACGGTCAGAAAACTTTTGAGGATGCTGGATAGGGTGAGGACACGCTGTTGCAAACGGGGGCGAGTGCGGGGAGCAATTTGGGTTCCGGCCGTGAGGATCGCCGTTGCCCGATCGACAGCGATGTAACTCAACAAAATTGCAATGTAGGTGACCAGGGTGGCCAAACCCAGCTTGAGATAGGCCTCAAGGGCATCAAAGATTCGGGCCTGGAGCCAGCGGGTGGCGGGAAAGTTACCCAACACCCACAAACTGGCGGTGGCCCATACGGAAGGCTGGGCAATTTGAATCAGAATCCGCCCGATCGCCAGCCAATGGTCTCGGCGCTGGCGTTGCAACCAAGCGGCCAGGGGAAAACTGTCGTTGGGTTTCGGGTCAACGGGCGGGGTGCTGTGGCTAAGTCGATCGAGCCGTTGCAGACCCCAACCCAACATCAGATGGGCCCCCAAGGCTACTAACCAAATGGCCAAGCTCGATCGCACCTGTTGCCCCAAGGCCGCCGGTTGTCGATCGGCCCGGGCCTGTTGCAAAGATTCCTCAATGGCCGTTTTCACGGAAGTGGCATAGATTCGGGGCTGGGTGAGCTGGGTTCCCGCATCCAGGGCCGTCACCGTCATGATGTAGCGACCATTAACCAAAATTCGAGGCGCATCAACCAAGGCCGTAGCAGGCAAGGCCGTAGCAGGCAAGGGCGCAGCGGGGGCCGCAGGAGCAGCAACGGCGGGAGCCGACCCCGAGCCGGGAACCGCCGCATTGGAATTGGGAGCCGCAGCGGGGGCAGACGCGCTGAGTTCGATCGTGACCGCCAACGATCCCTTGGGGTCGCTGAGGAAGCGATCGCCCGCTCCCTGTAGCTGAGTGGTGATGGTGGCAGTCCGCCGAGCCAACTCCTTGGGGGGAGCCGCAATCTGGAACACCGGCCGCCCATCAAATTCAATCCATGCGGCTTGGGGGCGATCGGCCTCAGCTCCCACCCAAGGAGCAGCCCAAGGCTGAATGAAGCTATTGGCCCAGTTGGTTTCCAGGGTCGAGCCGGCCGCCGCAGGAGCCTGAGCATTCAGGGGACTGCTGGCCCCCAACCAGAGGATCAGCCCCAGGGCGATCGCCCCCAATGGCCAGCGCCGTCCTGCCGATCGCCCCGAGCGACGTTGGATGATGGTTCGGATTGCTCGCTGGATTGCTCTCTGGATCACGTTGGGGATTCCGATCAAGGTCGGCAATTGGAATGGACTTCAATAAATTAATCAATAATTAATATTGATCGAGGCATTGATCGAAATATTGATCGAAATCATGTTGATCGAAGTGAATCGAAATCTCGATCAGACGCTTCACTTGCTCAACTGATCGCAAGCCCGCCCGATCGCCAATAGGGCTTCATCCATCGGGCCCTGGCCCGTCACCCACTGGGGCAACTCACTCGATCGCACCCAAGCCCATTCGGAATATTCATCCTCGCTGAGTTGCACCTGGGCCGCCTGGGTTGCCGTCAGCCTCACGGCAAAGGTCAGATTCACGCTGTGTAACCCTTCCTCGGCCGGGGGTTGCGATCGCTCCGCAAACTCCGTGGAATAGGCCCCAATCCACTGCAACTGGCTGGGCAAAATTTCTAGGCCAGCTTCCTCCTTCGCCTTGCGGATGGCGGTGCGCTGGGGACTTTCGCCGGGAAACATTCGCCCACCCACCAACCACCAACCCACCCGGGGCGGCCGTCGTCGAAAGCCCAAAAGCCGTCGATCGCCCTCGCAGAACAACAAATCCACACAGGTAATCACCAAAGCGCTCAGGGCCTGGCCATAGGCGATCGCATCCAAATAGGGCCGGGGCGATCGCGTCCCCCGAGGCTCCGAATCCTGTTCCAAATCCCGTTCTGAGTAATGCGCTGGTTCCATTCGTTGGTTGCTGTCCTGAATTGGCTGTCTTGAACTGGCTGTTCTGACTTGGCTATCACTGGCTATTTTGAATTGCCGGCCCCGGGCGATCGGGTGTGGATTCGCCCCAACCACCCAAAACTTCGTCACTCCATGGCCGCGATCGCCAACCCGCCGTTTAGAATGAGTTAACAAAGTTTTACACCACCCCTATCCTCCTCCATGCTCGCTTTGATTCCCGAGCTGATTACGCTCGAAACTATCGAAGCGCTCGCGCAAGAATATGGCTACTGGGCCGTATTCCTGGGAATTGCCCTGGAAAACGCCGGTATCCCCCTGCCGGGCGAAACCATCACCCTTGTGGGCGGTTTTTTGGCGGGCAGTGGCGAATTGAGCTATGGCGGCGTTCTGGGAACGGCCATCGGCGGCGCAATTTTGGGCGACAACCTGGGTTACTGGCTGGGCCGCTGGGGCGGTTGGTCGCTGTTGGTGCGGCTGGGCAAACTCTTCCGGATTGGTGAAGAGAAGCTGGAAGGCGCTCGCGAGCAATTTAGCAACAACGCCGGTAAGGCCGTGTTTTGGGGCCGGTTCGTGGCCCTGCTGCGGATTTTTGCGGGCCCCATGGCGGGCTTGGTGGAAATGCCCTATGGCAAATTTTTGGCCTATAACGCAGCCGGGGCCGCCGTTTGGGCCGGAGTCACGGTCACAGCGGCCTACTTCTGCGGGCGGCTGGTGTCCTTGGAAACCCTGATGAGCTGGGCTAGTCAGTTCACTTGGGTGGCACTGCTGGCGATCGGGCTGGTGGTGGCCGTGTCCCTGTGGCTCGAAAACCGCAAATCCACACCATTGGGCTAGGACAGCAGGGGGCGATCGTGCGGGTATTCGTGACCGGTGCAACGGGATTTACCGGGTCTCATTTGGTGCGGGCCCTGGTGAAACGGGGCGATCGGGTGGTGGCCCTGGTGCGGCCCCGGGCGGATCGATCGCGCCTGGCCGGCCTGCCCATTGAAATCATTGAAGGCGATCTTCAGCAGCCCGCTGCCCTGGCCCAAGGGATGGCCGAAGCGGACTGGGTGTTTCACACGGCCGCCTATGTGGAATTGGGCCTGGTGGACAGCGAAAACATGTGGCAAACCAACGTGGAAGGAACCCGCCAAGTACTGGCGGCAGCCCAGGCCGCTGGGGTGAAGCGGTTGGTTTATTGCAGCACGATCGGGGTGTTTGGCCACACCTTTGGTCAAGTGGTGGACGAAACATTCCAGCGGGTGCAGGCTCAGTTTGATTCCGCCTACGACCACACCAAATATGAAGCTCAAGTGCTGGTCGATCGCGCGGCCCAAAACGGTCTGGACACCATCAGCGTCATGCCCTCCGGCATTTTTGGTGGCGACGATCCACACTTTGGCCCCGTCCTGCGCCAATTTCTACGCGGGAAATTGCCCTTTTGGGTCGGGGGCGATCGCCCCACCGGGATTGTGCATGTGGATGACCTGGTGGCGGGCATGATCTTGGCGGCCGAACGGGGCACACCGGGCGGCTGGTATATCCTCTCGGCTGGAGAATGCCCCACGCGGGAAATGTTTCGGATGGTGGGCGAGACGGCTGAAATCCCTCCCCCCAAGGAAGTGCCCGCCTGGTTGGTGCGAATTTTGGGGGCAATTCTCGACCCGATCGGGCGGTTATTTCGTTGGCAACCGCCCCTCAGCCGCGAGCGTGTTCGCTACATCTACGATCGCTGTGTGCGAGTGGATGCCACCAAAGCCCGTCAAGAGCTGGGCTGGCAACCCCGATCGCTGGCCCAAACCCTCCGGGACGTGGTGGCAGAAATGGTTGAATAGGAAAAGCCTGGAGATTAGATTCCAACATTTCGCCTAGGTTGCATCCCAATTTCAACTGGCTTTCGTAACCCCAAAACAGCAAAATCGATTTCAAACCATCCAGACCCATGAGCGACTCGGCAACCGCAGCCCCCGAAAATCCGTTCACGGCCCAAGTGAGCGATCGAATCTGTAAGCACATGAACGATGACCACGCCGACGCGGTGTTGGTCTATGCCCAATATTTCGGCCAGATCACGACGGCCACCAGCGCCCGAATGCGGTCGATCGACGCGGCTGGCATGGACTTAGCCGTGGAAGTGGACGGCCATCTCCAGCCCCTGCGCATCGAATTCAAAGCACCTTTGGCCGATGCAAAGGCCGCCCATCATGCTTTGGTAGACATGATTAAAGAGGCGCAACAGGCCAGCGATCGCTAATCTAGCAATGGCCCCGACCATCAGCCGCTAGCGCCGTCCACAAGGACTCAACGCCAAAATTAGCCACTAAAACCGAGATTTGTGGCGCAAAATACCCGATGGGGCCAATTTTTGCAGCAAAGCCATTCATCGACAGGATTGAGCCACTGAGCTATCCCTAGCCTCTCAATCCTGTACGATCGGGTCTGGCTGGGTTGGCCAGTCCCTGCTCCGTGGTTTTGAGGAGGCATGGTTTTGAGGAGACTTGGTGTGCAACCGTCAAAGGGGCCAATGGGGGGGATGCGCGATCGCTACGTCGTCACGGCGGCCCAAATGCAGGCGATCGAGTCTCGGGTGTTTGCGGCGGGAATGCCCGTCGCAGCCTTGATGGAAAAAGTGGCCGGACTCATTACCCAGCGAGTCATAGCTTGGCGATCGATCACCCAAGGGCCGCGGGTGGGAATTTTGGCCGGCCCCGGCCACAACGGCGGTGATGCCCTGGTGGTGGCCCGGGAGCTACACCTGCGCGGCTATCAAGTTTCCGTTTACCTCCCCTTTGAGCAGCGCAAGGAACTGACCGATCGCCATGCCCAATACGCCGCCAGCCTGGGTATTGAGGTCAGCCCTGATCTAGCCCCCATTTTGGCGGCCGATTGGCTGGTGGATGGATTATTTGGCTTTGGTTTGGAACGGCCGATCGAAGGATCCTTGGCCGAGGCGATCGATCAGGTGAACAACAGCGGCAAACCGATCGTGAGCATTGACCTCCCCTCCGGCCTCCACACCGACAGCGGCGCAGTCCTGGGCAAAGCAATTCGATCGACCCTCACCCTCTGTTTGGGCCTTTGGAAACGGGGCCTTCTGCTCGATCGGGCCCTGGATTGGGTCGGCCAAGCGGAACTGATTGACTTTGACCTGCCCCTAGCCGACATTCAAGCCATCCTGGGCCCAAACCCCCAACTGAACCGAATCACCGCCCACCTCGCCCAATTACCCCTCAACCGATCGCCCGCCACCCACAAATACGAGCAAGGTCACTTGCTAGTGGTGGCGGGTTCCGCTGTTTATATGGGGGCCGCGTTCCTGGCAGCCTTGGGGGCCCGATCGAGCGGCGTGGGCATGTTAACCGTCGCCGTGCCCGCCAGTCTCAAGCCCTGGTTGGTGGCCCAAATTCCCGAAGCCCTCGTGGTGGCCTGTCCCGAAACGGATATGGGCAAAATTGCCCGCGTTGATTTGGATCTCGCTCGCTACGACGCGATCGCCTGTGGTTGTGGCCTCACCCGAGAAGCCACCCCGATCGTCCAAGCGGTTTGGGAGAGCGATCGGCCCCTCGTGCTAGATGCAGATGGGTTAAACGCCCTGGCCCAACTGGGCTGGCGCGATCGCCAAGGCCCCGTTGTCCTCACCCCCCACTGGGGAGAATTTCAGCGGCTGTTTCCCAACTTGGTCGCCCAAACCAGCGATCGACTGGAACTAGCCCAGCGGGCGGCCCAGCAAACCGGGGCGATCGTCCTGTTGAAAGGGGCCCGCACCGTGGTGGCCGAACCCGGCGGCCAAAGCTGGATAGTACCCGAAAGCACTCCCGGCCTGGCTCGGGGTGGGAGTGGTGATGTTTTGGCTGGGTTGCTGGGGGGATTGGTGGCCCAAGCCCGCCCCACCACCCTCACCGATTGGGGCTATTGGGCCGCCACGGCCGCCTGGTGGCACGCCCAAGCGGGCATTCAAGCCGTTCAGGATCGATCGATTTTGGGAGTGAATGGAGCCAGCCTGGCCGATGGTCTGCTCACCGTTGCCCGTCAGCAGGCCATTTTGAATCACACGATCTAATCGCACGATTGAACCATGCAATCTAATCAAACGATTCACACGATCAATGATTGATAACGATCATTGATGACGATTAATCGCCCCATGATTGATCAATGAATCATCAAATCATCGAATTCATGACCCAATCAATCCTTCATTATGGATCGCGAAAAAGTTTGGCAATCATTAAACTCTGATCTATCTCGCCTCATCATTGGTTTTGTGCTGACCACCCTAGTCGGTGGATTGCTCACCCAATGGTATCAAGATCAAAATTGGCGAAGACAATCCCAGTTTGAATACGAAAAGCGCCAACTGGACGAAGCCCAAAAATTCATGGAAAGGCTTTCAACTTCCGTTAGCCTTCATCTTTGGAACTTGCGCGAACTGGAGCTATTACTATCAGGAGCCACGCCGGTCAACCCCGAGGAATTAGAGAAGGTTTGGACTGCCTTTAAAGAGGGCCGTAACAAGTGGTACATGGACTTACCATTGCACCAAAGCAAAGCCAACTTACTCTTGGCTCCGGGTATGAAAGAGCTGTTACGCACCGGCAATGAAACCCAAGATCCTAACTTGCAAAATCCCAAAAGTTTAGCGGGCTTTTTCGCGATCGCGGAACGATCCACCCTCCGAGTCACCAACTGTGTGCGGAGCAAGACCTGTCAACCCACAGCGGGCGACATTGCCCAAATGAAAACCAGCATTGATCGCCTAGAAACCGCCGCCACACGATATCTGGAATATGCCTCGAACCTCATTTATCGAAAGTCAATCGACCTGCAGCCCTTAACGTTTGAATAGGCTGCAATCAACCCCGATCGCCCTCCTGCTGACTTTGGGCGCGATCGCTAGCCTTCCCAGCCCGATCGCGCTACAAGTATTGTTCAAGCGTTGGAGAAACAGCCGTGAATTTGCCCACTTGGATCACCGTGTCGCGGTTGGCAGCAGTGCCCCTATTGTTGTGGTGGCTCAGCGGCGAACCCACCACAGCCGATCGCTGGTGGGCATTGGGTGTGTTTCTGTTGGCTGCGGGCACAGACTGGCTGGATGGATACTTGGCCCGCAAGCTGAACCAAGTGACAGACTTGGGCAAATTTTTGGATCCGTTGGTCGATAAGTTGCTGGTTTTGGCTCCCTTGCTTCTGTTGGTGGAGCTGGGGCGGATTCCGGCTTGGGGCGTTTTTGTGATTTTGGCGCGGGAGCTGACGATCGCCGGTTGGCGCGTAAACCAAACCAGCATTTCGGGGGCAAACCTCTGGGGCAAACTGAAAACCGTCAGCCAAATCGCCGCGATCGCCCTGTTGTTAGCCCCAGTGATGGATGCTTACTCCCTTTGGGCGATCGGTCTCTTTTGGGTCTCTGTGGCCCTAACCACAATCTCCGGCGCAATTTATCTCATTCCGGTTGGTAAACAGAGCGTTGAATCCGGTGCTTAGATCACGTCTTTCTTGATTTTTCTCACACAGAAAAACATTAGAATTAACAAAGAATCAAGCGGGGTTAAAACACAAAGCCGAACCCACCCCTCGGCAGGGGTTGCACTTTAACCTAACTTATAGCACTGGGTAAGAACCCATGGGCAAGCCCAAACCGATCTATCGCACGGCCAAGATCTCGCTGAAGGTTTCGCGCCGCCAGCAAAAGCAGTTGCGGCGGCTGATGAGCGCCCAGCGGTGGTGCTACAACGTCGTGATTGCGGCATTGCGGGCCGCCAATTCACCGATTTACCCAATCGTTCCCGGTGTTGGCCCGGTGCGAGCCTGTTCCCTCAAGTCAGCGCCCAAGCGCCGCAAGCAATATTTAGCCGACGGTAAACCGGCAGAAGGGTACATCGTGCGGGAATGGCGAGATTGGCAGCAATTTAAGCCATGGGATGCGCTGAAGGGCCATTGTGATTTGTACCCCTACCACGATCGGGATGAGGGCGGAAGCAAGTATGGGGTCAGCGCCAAAACGGCCAGCGGGGTAACCCAGACAATCCGGGGCTTTATTCAGGGTTACTGGACAAAGCGCAAGCGCGGTGACTTTGCGGCCCAGATGCCAAACCAGTTTCGATCGGCTCAGTTCGAGTCGGGGTGGATCTGGGAAGTGGACAAGCAAGAGTTGGATTGGGATGGCGATCGCCTGGTGTTGGGGACTCGGAACCAGATTGGCGGTGTGGTGTCGTTACCCATCCCCAAGCGCTATGTGGGTTGTTCAATCAACAAGGCATCGATCACCCGCGATGGAGCCGGTGATTTTTGGTTGCACCTGAGCTATGCGGCGGCCGGTGAACATGGGTTTGCACCCGACCCGGACTTGACCCGATCGGCTGGTATTGACATGGGCCAGATCCGGGCCATGGTGTTGACCCTGGATAGTGGCAAGTCGGTTAGTTTGTCGGGTCGGCAAATTTGCGGGCTGAAACGAGAGCGCGATCGCCGGTTCCGGGGCATCCAACGGGCGCGTGCTCGGGTGTTTCGGGCCCAGGTGCGCCAATATCTGACCGATGAGCAAAAGGCCACCATGGCAGCGATGGAGGCTAAGTCACCGGGGCAAGGGACAAAGTATGCGCGGCGGATGGTCAGTGCGGCTCGCAAGGAATTGGGGCTGAAGAAACGGAGCCGTCGCGATCATCACCTGTGGCAAACCCAAAAGCGGGTGGCCACCCAAGTGAACCGGAACCTTAAATATGCCAACCATTCGATCACCCGGCGGGCGGTGGATTGGTTGCGGGGGAACAAGGTGGGCAAGGTTTACCTGGGAGACATCGGCTCCATCCCCAAGGGCCGCAAAAAGGGATCGAAGCGGCTGAAGCAGGTCAAGCGCAACGCCCAATGGGAGTACGGCAACCAAGAAAAGATGATGACCGAAAAGCTTGAGGAATATGGGGCTACGCTCCACAAGGCCCATGAGCATTTTACGAGTCAGACCTGCCCGAACTGTGGGGCCCGGCACAAACCACGGGGGCGGCTCTATCGCTGTCGGGTTTGTGGATGGCAGGGCGATCGAGATGCGGTTGGAAGTGCTAACATACTGGCACGATCAATTGATCCGGCTTGGCCGGATTCGGGGCGAATTGTACCCCACACTTTAAAGCCGCTGGCAATCAGTCCAGCGATGAAAAAAGCAGGTCGGTTGCACGTTGGCGCAGCCAGACCCCAGCCCCTTGGAGGGCCGCCCACCAGTCGGGAGGTGGGATGTAGACCGCCTGAGTGCGTTGATAGGTCGCCACGCATTACGCGCGAACCGGAAGCTACGGCCGAAGGTCTGGTGGCTGAATCGACCCGAAAGCCCCGCCCAGCGGGAAAGACGGCGGTGAGGGCCGATAAAAAGGTTCGCGCGAGTCGCGAAAGCCTTGCCCCATCTGCAATCCCAGCATCGGAAGGATTGCACGACGATCTAGCCAACACCCAAAAACAGGATACCCGTAGCAGGTTCGCGCAACAGCCACCCGAAACGCCCGTCCAGCTTAATTTGTGGGATTTGGCGGATGCAACGGAAGTCTGACTTGGGCGATCGTTGCAAGCGTTGTAGGCAAAAACCAGGACAGGTGGCTCGCACGATGCAACGGAAGTCTGACTTGGGCGATCGTTGCAAGACAGAGTTGGATGATTCGATCGCGAATTACGTCGCCTTGATGCAACGGAAGTCTGACTTGGGCGATCGTTGCAAGGGATTTGGGACAATCTGGGCGTGGCCCATGTGTTCGGCGATGCAACGGAAGTCTGACTTGGGCGATCGTTGCAAGCCAGTCGGCTGGGTAGCTGTGGACTGGGATACCCCGATGCAACGGAAGTCTGACTTGGGTGATCGTTGCAAGCCAGATGGTTTGCTCAACGGTCGATCGCCACAGGGAGATGCAACGGAAGTCTGACTTGGGCGATCGTTGCAAGTCCGATACCGTAAACGGCCATGGTTGGCTCCTGATGCAACGGAAGTCTGACTTGGGCGATCGTTGCAAGACGCGCACCCTCACCACCTGGTGCGGTGTCCTGACCGGATGCAACGGAAGTCTGACTTGGGCGATCGTTGCAAGCCCTGTCCCAATCCGAGTTTGATGCACTGGTGTCCTGATGCAACGGAAGTCTGACTTGGGTGATCGCTGCAAGTACATTTTGCGCCCCTACCGTACCAAGCGATCAACCCGTAGCGTTGCAACGGAAGTCTGATTTTGGCGATCGCTGCAAGGTCTTTAACCGATTGAACTAGACCCGTGAGCCAACCCCAGTTGCAACGGAAGTCTGATTTTGGTGATCGCTGCAAGAAAAACGAACAATAAACAGCGCAACGCCTTATGGCGATGCAACGGAAGTCTGATTTTGGCGATCGCTGCAAGGGTTTTTCCTGCCCCGGTCGGTGCTGGATGCAACGGAAGTCTGACTTGGGCGATCGTTGCAAGCGAAGGGAGACAGCTAGCTGTTTTGCATCCCCTCAATCATCTTAATCACCCGCTGCATCTCGGTTTGTAAACCGGTAATCTGGCTTTGCAGCGGCTCGACTGTTTGGGCGATCGCCTGCTGAATGCCATGGTCGATCGCCGCTAGGATTGAATCAGTGCGGTCTTCCAGTTTTTGATCAAGCTGCTCAATGCGCTGCTCAACGTGATCTACACGCTCAGTTAACTTTTGATCAAGCTGCTCAATGCGTTGCTCAACATGATCCACACGCTCAGTTAGCTTTTGATCAAGCTGCTCAATGCGTTGCCCAACATGATCCACATGCTCAGTTAACTTTTGATCAAGCTGCTCAATGCGTTGCTCAAAGCAATCCATGCGTTCAGTCAGCCCCTCGATCGCCCGAGTTAGCCCCTCGATCGCCTTGCTATTACTGGCCGCCAACTCTGCCAAATGATTAAACCGTTGGTTCCACTCAAAGGATTGCTGAGTGGTGATGCTGGCCAAGGTGGTGACGTTGATCGTAAGCTGCTGGAGCTGGGCCTCAAGTGTGTTCAGGCGTGTTTCGATGGTCATGGGCAATCACGGCAAGCACATGTAACCTAGCACTATGTATAGGTTATCGCAGTTACAACGAGATCCTGACGGGAGTGATCGTTGCAGAGGGTCAAGAGAGGCTAGAGCACCACGTTGACATCGTGGGGGTCAGACGGACAATACTGTTAATCAAACTGTTAATCAAGCAGTATTCACTGCAAACGATCGCCCTATGAATGCGACTGATTCGATCACCTATGAATCAGACTATTATGGCTGGATTCAGCAACAGGTGAAACTGCTGAAAACTGGGCAACTCACTGAACTAGATCTTGAACATTTGATTGAGGAAATCGAAGGTTTGGGGGCATCGCAACGGGCTGCATTAGTTAACCAAATTGCACGGCTGTATCTGCATCTCTTGAAGTGGCAACACCAACCCCAAAGACGATCGCGCTCTTGGGAATTGTCGATTCAAAATGCTCGCATCGAAATTGAAGAATTACTGGAAGATAACCCCAGCTTCCAACCTTGGCTGGCGGCAGGCGTTGCCAAAGGTTATGCCAAAGCCCGTAAGCAAGCCGCAGCCGAAACACGATTAGCCATTGACACATTCCCGATCGCGCCACCCTTCGATTTTTCCCAGGCCATGACCATTGAAATTGATGGTATTGGTTAGGGAAACAAAATTTGGTGGAGCCATCACCCAATTCCTGTGACCCTAACTCGCTTTATTGTTGTCCTGACTGGGCTTTGCGTCATCTTGGCGCTGGTGCTCTGGCTCGTCAGCGCCCTGCAACAGCTCTACTGGCAGGTGAGTTGGACAGCTCCGTTTTTGGGGCCGGTGGTCGTCTTGTTGACCTTGGCCCTGTTGGGGGCCTTGCTGGTGGCGTTTTTTCGGTATGTGCGGCCCCTGGATTGGCCCCAAGATTGGCGATCGCTCTGGCAGGTGACCCAGCGATCGATCACCGGACAAACGCCCCCCACTCTCCCGGAACCCAGCCCCACCGTTTCCGAAGTGAAAACCGAAGCGGCCGGCGCGGCACTGGAGGCTGTGCGGGCCCAGGTGGACTTAATTCGCGATCGGGTGGCGCGGCAGGCCCTGTTGGATCGATCGCGCGAAATTGAAAGCAGCTTGGCCCGGGGCGAATTGCTGTTGGTGGTGTTTGGCACAGGGTCAGCGGGCAAAACCTCCTTGGTGAATGCCCTGCTGGGACGGGTGGCCGGAACCATTGGCCCCACCATGGGCACAACGGAAGAGGGCGAAACCTATCGGCTGGCGCTGCCGGAAATCGATCGCGCCTTGTTGATTACGGATACGCCGGGCATTTTGGAAGCGGGGGTGGCGGGAACCCAGCGAGATCGCCAGGCACGGCGGCTGGCGGCTGAAGCGGACTTGCTGATTTTTGTGGTGGAAGGCGACTTGCAGCAGTCGGAATTGGAGCCACTGCAACAGTTGTTGGCGATCGGGAAGCGATCGCTGTTGGTGTTCAACAAAACCGATCGCTACCCCGAGGCCGATCGCACCGCGATTTTGGCCAAATTGCGGGAACGGTTGGCAGAACAGCTCCCCACGGCGGATATTGTCCCGATCGCGGCGCGGCCGGCAGCGGTGCGGTTGCCCAACGGGGAAACCCTGACCCCCGACCCGGAAATTATGCCCCTGATTCGGCGGATCGTGGCGGTGTTGCGGGCCGAAGGGGAAGAACTGATTGCGGACAATATGTTGCTGCAAGCCCAGCGCTTGAGCGATCGGGCCCGCCAACTCATTGATGCCCAACGACGACGACAGGCCGAAGCCGTGGTCGATCGCTATCAGTGGCTGGGGGCGGGGGCCGTCGCCGTCACGCCTATTCCGGTGGTGGATTTGCTGGCCACCGCGGCGGTCAATGCCCAGATGATTTTGGAATTGGGCAAGGTCTATGGCTGCAACTTAAGTGGCGATCGGGCACAGGAGTTGGCCCTGTCCCTCGCCAAAACCATGACCGGCTTGGGCATTGTCAAGGGAGCCATGGGAATTTTGACTACCGCGCTCCAAGTGAACATCGCCACCGCCATCATCAGCCGAGCCATCCAAGCGGTGACAGCGGCCTATTTAACCCGCATTGCCGGCCGCAGTTTCATTGAATATTTTCGTCACGATCAAGATTGGGGCGATGGTGGCATTAGCGAAGTGGTCAAAAAACAGTTTCAGCTAGAACAACGCGATCAGTTTGTAAAACGGTTTGTGCAACAGGCGATCGCGAAAGTGGTGCAACCGATCGCCCAAGAAACTGCGCCACAACCAAAGCCGCCCGATCGTACCTCTCCTAACCCCTAATTTCTCCTTCAGCAAGCTGTGGCCAATTCCCAGCAAATCATCTCCCAGCAAATCATCCCAAAAAGAAACCACCCAATGAGGGTGGCTCTTTGATCCATTATTCAAGCAATGTTCGATCAGCGTTCAATCAGCTAATACTCAATTCGACAATGGAAACAGTTCAGAATTCAACAGCAAGCCTTTGGCAAGAAAACCTCTGGCAAGAAACGTTCAAAAACCTCAGAAACATCAGCAACAAACGTTGCCATGGGCAGGCTTGCAACCGACACAGGCGACCCAAACCCTTTGACCAAATCGAGGCCAAGCTTGGGCTGGCGATTGCTAGGACAGTGCTCCAGCGGTTGCCGACATGGCCGTTTCCGGTCTTGTTTTGAGCCTCAGATCACCATGCTCATGGCCGATACTTGAGAATTTGATGGTGGAATGGGGGCTTGGTCTTAGGCGAATTCAGACCGACTGAATCTTTCCAACTGAATCTTGGAGACTGAAAACGACTTAATCCAGTTTTCGTCCAACCAAGCCCAACCAAAATCCAACATCATCAATCGTCGTCAAATGCAAGTCAAATCAAAATCAAACACAAACAGCAATCAGAGAGGAATTAGGGAGCCTCCTAAGTCATCAGAAATGTTTGAGACGAAATGTTTGAGACTTTGAGATATCGAAAGGGTGACCCGTGATGTTCAGCGGAGCCAGCGAGTTAATCAGAACTCAAGCCAGCCATCAACATCATCAAGGTCGAAAAGCCGAGAAAACCTGTCTTCAGTTGCCAGCAGTTCCACAAAACAAGCAAGAACTGACTGATCAAACGATCAATGAGAAACAGCGAACCGCAAAATCGTGACAAGCCAACTGCGAAAGACGGATAACCAACTGCGCTTTAGCTGAGCTAACTAATTGGCTAACGGATTGGCTAATGATTATTTTAGCCAACTAAGACTTCCGAGAGGATTCTGATTCAGAATCAATGACAATGCTGCATGTTACAAGCCCATCAAAACCACTGGGGTTTTGGTTAACGAACAGAGCCACAAGGTCTATGTAGCCCTCTACGAAACGAGGCAATAACTTGAAACGATGGTTAAGGGAGTTAACTAACTAGGTTGTCTAGCGCTAACTGATTTGATTCTAATGGGTTTGATCCCCGTAGGTTGAAATAATTCGCAACTGTTAAAAAATGCGATCTATAGCAATAAAGAAGTCAGAAATGGGGCTTTTTAGTTGCGATTTACTTACAAATGGTTATGAACCCAATAGTGCTTGCTAGCGGGTTGGGGAAAATTGACGCGATCGCCCTTCATATTTCAGATGTTGCGGCAAGGGCTGATCCCGGCTTGTTGATCCCGGCTTGCTGATCCCGGCTTTCGGAGCGAGTTGGGACCAAGGGCGCGATCGGGCGCTGACGGAGGGCGATACATTCCCGGCAGCGATTCCCCAACACCCTACCCGAGGCAAATTAGGGATCGATTAGGGACAGGTTAGAGACTGATTAGGGTCAGGTTTTGGAGCAAGGGATTCTGGAAGGGATTTTGGGCCGATCGAACCTGGCTGCATTTCCGTGTGCCAGGACGCTGCCAAAGTTGGGATGGGTCGTTTACCATCAACTGCAATTGTCGTTGTTTGCCCGCGACTGCCATGCCTCTCGATTGCAGCCATATTCAGTTTCGCGATCGCGCCGAAGAGATTGATTTTGACCAGCTCCATCAACTGTTTCAGGACACGGCATTTTGGGCGCGTGATCGCCGCCGAGAGGACGTGGAATTGGCCGTGGCCAACAGTTTGCCGGTGATTAGCGCTTGGGATGGCGATCGGTTGATTGGGTTTGCCCGGGCCACCTCCGATGGCATCTATCGGGCCACGATTTGGGACGTGGTGGTTCATCCCACCTATCAAGGGGCTGGCATTGGGCGCAAATTGGTGCAAACGGTTTTGGCGCACCCGCAACTCTGCCGGGTGGAGCGAGTCTATTTAATGACCACCAATCAACAGGCGTTTTATGAACGGATTGGTTTCCAGGAAAACCAAAGCACCACCATGGTGTTGTTGAATCAACCCTTGATTGAACCCTTGCCAACTTGCCAAGGGGCGGAGGTGGTGCCGGTGGCGGAGGTGGTGGCCCAACCCACATCGGCCTAGGGACTGCGGCACAATGGCTAGGGTGTCTTGCGATCGAGGCCGGCCGTGAAGTTTGCAACTTGGACAGTGGGTTTACGTCACCTGTGGCGCGATCGCCCTTGGGTGGTGGGTTTGGGGGCTGCGGGAGCCGTGGCCTTGGGGGTTGGTGCGGCCCTGTCGCCCATGGGAGATTGGTTGGCTAATCGTCAGGCGAACCAGGCCCCCACAACGGGATTAGCCGAAGTGGCCGCGGCCCGAATTCACCAAGAAACGCCCAGTCCCGAGGCCAAGGATCCCAAAGCGGCCAAAGTGCCTCCCCTGACGGAGTTGGCGGAGTCGGCCAGCCCCTTGACCCGATCGGGCGCACGCTATGTTTTGGCCACGGAAGCCCTGAGCGTCAAAGACCATGCAACGGCCCTGAAGTGGCTGGAAAATGCTGATGATCCGGTGCTGTTGGCTCCGGTGTTGGCCCTGCGGGCCAAGGCGCAACTCCAAGGGGGCGATCGGGCTGGGGCCAGCCAAACCTGGCAAACCCTGCTGAAGCAATTTCCCCAGGATCCGGCCACGGCGGAAGCGCTCTATGGGTTGGGTCAACAGGATCCAAAGTGGCTCGATCGCCTGGTGGCGGCCGATTCTCCCTGGAAATCGCATCCCCGGGCGATCGCGGTAGCCAAGCAACGGTTAGCCCAAACGCCCGATCGCCCCGACTGGTTCCTATATCTATTGCGCCATGCCCCCGATGCGCGGGACGTGGGCAACTATCTGGGGCCCTTAGAAAGTCAGTTCGCCACCGCCATCACCCCCGCCGATTGGGCCACGATCGGGCGGATTTATTGGGATCGTCGTCAATACGCCAAGGCCGGTGATGCCTACGCCAAAGCCACCCCCAGCCCCCTCCATGCCTATCGGGCCGGGCGGGGGGCCCAACTGGGCGGCAAACGGCCCGAGGCGATCGCCCGCTATCGTCGCCTGATTCAGCAATTTCCCCAAGCTCCGGAAGCGGCCTTTGGCATGACCCGTTTGGCCCGGTTAGTGCCGCCGGCCGAAGGTTTGGCCCTGCTCGATCGCGCCCTGGCCAACCCCACCCATGCCCCTCGGGCCCTGCTGGAGCGAGTGCGGATCCTGAAAAATCAGCAACAGCCCGCCACGGCCGATCGCGATCGACTCTTCAAAACCTTCAGCAACAGCGACGCGGCCGGCGATTTGCGCTGGCAACTGGCCGAGGAAGCCGCCACCACCAGCCCCCAAGCGGCCCGCCAATGGGCGATCGCCCTGGTGCAACAGAACCCTGAGCATGAGGATGCCCCTCGGGCCAGCTTTTGGGCCGGGCAATGGGCCGCCCAGTTGGGAGACCAAGCTGCCGCCCAAGCGGCCTACCGCCACACCCTGCAACAGTATCCCGAGTCCTACTACGCCTGGCGATCGGCGGTGAAGTTGGGGTTACCGGTCGGAGATTTCACCACCATTCGATCGGGGCAACCCACCCTGCAACCACCGCCCCCCCGCGCTCCCTTACCCGCCGGATCGCCCACCCTGCAAGCGCTCTATCAACTGGAGCAAGACCGCGCTGCCTTTGACTATTGGCAAACGGAATTCCAAAACCGCAACCAGCCCACCTTTGCAGAGCAATATACGGACGGCACGTTGCGACTGGGCAATGGCGATTATTTAGCCGGTCTTTTCGCCCTGGCCAATTTGCGGTGGCGAGAGGAACCGGGCGATCGGGAACAGTTTGCGGCCGCCCGTCGAGACTTGAACTATTGGCGGCGGCTCTATCCCCGTCCCTATTGGGATGCGATCGCCGCCGGGGCCCGGGCCCAAAATCTGAATTCGGCCCTCGTGTTGGGGTTAATTCGCCAAGAGTCTCACTTTGAGCGCGACATCCGCTCGATCGCCAATGCCGTGGGCTTAATGCAGGTGTTACCTTCCACAGGCGAATGGGTAGCCAACAAAATCGGCTTCAAGGATTACACCCTGGAAAATCCCCCGGACAACATCAAACTCGGCACTTGGTTTTTGGACTACACCCACCGGGAATATGACAACAACAGTCTGCTAGCCGTGGCCGCCTACAACGCCGGGCCGGGCAATGTGAACCGCTGGGTGAAGCAATTTGGCACGGCGGATCTCGATCGATTTGTGGAGCAAATTCCCTTTTCGGAAACGCGCGGCTATGTAGAAAATGTGTTGGGCAATTATTGGAATTATCTCCGGCTCTACAACCCGGAAACCCAAGCAATTTTGCAACCGTTTCAAGCTGATTCCAAACCCCAAAATAGCCCCTAGAGGATGCTTAAAAATTCAAATCAAGTCAAACCAAGCCAAATGTCGATCTAATTCTCACTCTATTAATCAAAAAAAAGGGCTTCAGGCTATTAATCAAATCACCCAAAACCTTGACATTGCCGCCATGAAATCACGTGGAACAAGGGGCTTAAGCCCCTTGTTAGCAAGGTAAACGATGTAAATAATGGATAATTTCCAGAAAGATATTGCAATCCTTAGCTGATTTTCAGACAGATATTGAAAACATAAATGTAAATTTATTTAGAATTTGAATATGGTTGAATGATTGAGCAAAAATTGGCGGTACAGTTCACCAAAATTCTCCCACCGCCCCCCGGTTTTCCATGCCCAAACTTTCCTCCTTCGCTGTTTTATGGGGACTGTTGCTTGGTTCTGGCCTGGTTGTTTCCAGCGTTGCCGCCCAAGAAGCTCCCGTAAACCCGCGATCGCGCCGTGATGCCGAAGCCCAAGTGAGCCAATGGCTGGAGCAACACCGCGCCAGTCCCCCTGCGATTCGGGCCTTTGTGCAGCGAATGCCGAAAGGAGGCGACATTCATACACACCTGAGCGGGGCCGTTTATGCGGAGCGTTATTTGGAGTGGGCCGCCGCCGATGGCTACTGCATTGATCCCCAGGCCCTGACCCTGATTCCACCGAGTGCCTGTGGCCAAAACAGCCGCTATTTTCCCGCCTCGCAGTTGCCCAATCGTCCTGACACCTACGATGCCCTGATTAATCTGTGGTCAACGCGCAATCTGCCTTTTGCCAATCGATCGGGACATGATCAATTTTTCCAGGCGTTTGGCGGCTTTTCGGAGATTTCTTCTGCTCCGTCGCGCCAGGACGACATGGTGGCGGAGGTGGCCAATCGCGCCGCTGATCAGCATATTTTCTATTTAGAACTGTTGATGACCGTTCAAGGCGCTGAAGTGCGTCAACTGGGGCGGGCGGTGGGCTGGAGTGGCGACTTTGCCCAAATGCGGCGCGCGCTGCTTGATCGCGGCTTAATGGATCTGGTGGCCCGAGGGAGCCAGGAGGTGGCGAATCTTGAACGCCAGGTCGCCAGCACTTTACGCTGCGATACGCCCATGGCTCAACCGGGCTGTGAAGTGACGGTGCGCTATTTGCAACAAACCACACGCACCAAAGCGCCCGAAGAAGTTTTTGCCCAATTTGTTTATGCCTTTGAGTTGGCTAAAGCAAACTCTCGCGTTGTGGGGATCAACTTAGTTGCGCCCGAAGATAATCCGGTGGCCCTGCGCGACTACCAGCAACAAATGCAGATGTTGCAATTTCTAAAAACGCAGTTTCCGGAAGTCAAAATTTCTCTTCACGCAGGGGAATTAACCCTGGGCTTAGTGCCACCGAATGATCTGCGTTTTCATATTCGGCAAGCGGTGGAAGTGGCTCAGGCCAGTCGCATTGGCCATGGGGTGAGCATTCTCTATGAAAACAACCCCTTTCAACTGATGGCAGAAATGCGCAAACGGGGGGTGTTAGTCGAAATTTGCCTCACCAGCAATGAGGTGATTTTGAATGTGGCTGGCAACCAACATCCCTTCCGCGAATATCTGGCGGCCGGTGTGCCGATGACGTTGGCTTCCGATGATGAGGGCATTGCTCGCATTGATTTGAGCAACGAGTATGGATTGGCAATCTTGCGCTATCAGTTGAGCTATGCCGATCTCAAACGGTTGGCGCGCAATAGTTTGGAATATAGTTTCCTCTCGGGAGTCAGTCTTTGGAATTCGTCAAATTTTGACGCAGTGACTGCCGCCTGTGCCCAAGATTCGCCCAACGCTGCTTCCATTTCGGCGGGTTGTCGGGGCTTTTTGGCCCAGAGCGATCGCGCCCGGGTGCAGTGGAAACTTGAATCGGAGTTTGCCCAATTTGAAGCCTTGCCCTCGTTCCGTACGGGCCCCTAGTGCAGGAAATTCACGATTTGCCTACGCCCGATTTGCTTACGGTTGAAAGAGCTGGACTAGATCGATCGCGCAGTCCGGGAAAGCCAGCGGGGCGATCGGGCGATCGCTCACCGTTTCTTCTTGGCTGTAGCGGCCCGCTTCCGGTTGCCGAAATACCACCACCCGCCGATTCACCAAATCCACCACCCAATATTCCAGAATTCCCATCCGCGCGTAGAGATCCCGCTTGTGGGTCAGGTCTGTGGTCAGGGTCGATCGGGCAATTTCAATCACCCAAAACAGATCCGCTGGCCCCGGGTGGCGATCGCGAAAGGCCGATCGAGGCAACCGAACAATTGCCAAATCCGGCTCCGGCTCCGAGTCATCCAACGTAATTGGGTGTGCTTCACTAATCCAAGCCCGATCGCGCAACAGCAGCCGCAACCGATCGCCCAAACTGCTGCACTGGTAGCGGTGTTCTGGCCCTTCCGGTGACATTTCAATAATTTGCCCGTTCAACAGTTCCACACGGCGATCGACCAACAGGCCCGCCGCGATCATTTGGTGATATTCCGCCACAGTCCATTGCGCCAGGGTCAACATAATTGCGTTGTCGCGTCGTTACGCGGCAGACTCTACGGTTGGAAGAGCTGGGCCAAGTCGATCGCGCAGTCCGGGAAGGCCAGCGGGGCGATCAGGCGATCGCTCACCGTTTCCTCTTGGCTGTAGCGGCCTGCTTCCGGTTGCCGAAACACCACCACCCGCCGATTCACCAAATCCACCACCCAATATTCCGGAATTCCCACCCGCGCGTAGAGATCTCGCTTGTGGGTTAGGTCGGTTTTCAGGGTCGATCGGGAAATTTCAATCACCCAAAACAGATCCGCCGCGCCGGGATGTCGTTGGACAAATTGGGATCGATCGCCCCGCACCACTGCAATATCCGGCTCCGGTTCCGAATGGTCTAGGGTAATCGGTCGCGCTTCCCGCACATAGGCTCGCCCCCGCAGGCGATCGCGCAGCCACTCCGCCAGGGTTTCGCCGCGATAGGTATGCTCCGGCCCTTCCGGTGACATTTCAATAATTTGCCCGTTCAACAGTTCCACACGGCGATCGACCAACAGGCCCGCCGCGATCATTTGGTGATATTCCGCCACAGTCCATTGCGCCAGGGTCAACATAGGCGACCAGTTTCGATCGGGGAATTTCCCCCAGTCTATCAACAGGCTTGATGGCCTAGGGCGTGGTGTTTTGGGTCTCGACTAGGGCGGCAAATTCAGCAAGAGACTGCCGCAATCGATCGCCCGCCACTTCACTCAAATCATTGTGGCCGACACCAGCGATCCAGAGCGATCGCTTCATTCCGGGAGCAGCGGCGTAGAGTTGCTGCCCGTGGGACCAATTAATCGTTTGATCCTGTTGACCATGAATGACTAAAACGGGCGATCGCACCTGGGCCAACTTACTGTGATTGGTGAACTTATCAAAGGGGAAAATCGCAATCGGCAACACCACCCGAAAAGCAGAGGTGAAAGTGCTTTCCAAAATTAAGCCTCCCACCGGATGCCGTCGCGCCAACTCCGTGGCCGATCCGCCCCCGAGCGATTGTCCATAAACCAGAAGATTGCGCGGCGCAATTTTCAAAGTTTGGGTGAGATATTGATAGGCCGCTTCCGCATCTTCATAGGCATTGGCCTCGCTGGGGCTGCCGTCACTGGTTCCATAACCACGATAATCGTAGGCAAACACCGGATAGCCCCAGTTATGTAACTGAAACAGCCAGGGCCGAATTTGCCCCAAGTCACTGGCATTACCGTGAATATAAAGAATGGTCGATCGGGCGTTTTTCTGTGGCAAATAAAGGGCTGAAATTTTTTCCCGAGGATTGACCGGAATTTTCAAAATTTCAGGACTGTCAACATAGCTCGGCGGCGGTGGCAAAAAAATCATGCTATCCGCCCGAAAGAAGACATACAGCGTAATTGCCACATAGACAAAAACAATCGATCGAATCAATCGCTGCCAACTCAGTTTACCAATTAACAGCGATCGCAACTGGGAAGACCACATTACCAGTAACCCATTTTGCTTTTTATCAGCTAGTTTGACCGATGGTCGCCGCCCGCGGCCCGCCAACCGGCCACCCGCACCACAGGCAGCCAAGGGGCCGGTTTCGATCGGCTTGCGACTTTAGCAACATCAAGGTTGTAAAATATCGCCTCAAGACTGGCCTTACAGTCGAGAGAGTCGAACCACTAGGTGAATTGCCCATGACCGCCACAACCCCCGCACCCACGACCACGCCTGCGTTTTGCGACGGCATTCAATACTTCGGTGCGCCTTGGCCCGAATTTGACACCCTGGGTGCTGCGCCAGCCGTGGATGCGACCACAGGGGCGATCGCCAGTCCGAGCGATCGAGCGGCGGCCTTCCAAACTCTCCTGGCGGCCGATGCCCTACGCTACCTGACCGTGCAAATGACCGCCAGCAAGGAATCGGGCCACCCCGGCGGCTATGCCAGTTCCGCCGATGTGATGGCGGCGCTGATCATGCTGGGCTACAAGAACTTCACCACCGAAGTGGGCCACCATGCCCCCGGTTTTTATTCCCAGGTGTTCTTGGATCGATCGCTCGAAGCCATGGGCATCACGACGGTACAGCAACTGCGCGATCGGTTCCGGGAAACCCACGGGCTGCTGGGTCACCTGTCGGGACAAATTCCCGGCTTGCTCGCACCCGCCGGCCCCCTCGGCCAGGGTCAACACTTCGCCATGGCCGGCGCGAAGCTGTTCCCCGGAACCCTCTTCCCCGTGACGATCGGGGATGGCGGCCTGGGCGAACCCTACATCATGAGCAGCTTTGGCCACTTCAACACCGCCTATCCGCAGGCCACCAACTTCTTGCCGATCCTGATTTGGAACGGCTACAGCCAAGAGCACCACAGCATGGTCTCCACCAAATCCAACGCCGCCATGGAAGCCTACTGGCGCGGCAATGGCTTTGAAGAAGTGGTGCTGCTGGATGCCAAAGACTTCAACGATGCCAACCAAGCGGGCGATTACGTCGATAGCACCCAGTTCTCCTTTGCCCAGCGGTTGGTGTTTGCCCAGGCGGTGTTGGAAGCCACCGACAAAGCGGCGAAACTGGCCTTGGGCGGCAAGCTGACGGTGCTGATCATCAAGCAACTGAAGGGGGCGGGTGTCCACAAGCGCGGGGCCCAATCTCACAACCTCTATCCCGGCGACAACCTGGAGCGGGACTACATTGTGGCGGCCCTGAAGGAGCGGGCCCTGTCGCCGGAGGCTTGGCAACTGGTGCGGACGAATTTTGAGCGATCGGGCGGTGGCCCCGGTTCCCAAGTGGCCGTCACCGAAAGCGTTCGCCCCTTGGCGGATTTGGGCAAGCTGAACCTGGTGGAATTCCCGGCCGGCGAAAAGAAAGTTTCGACCACGGCCATGGGCGATCTGGTCGTGCAAGTGGGCAAGGCTGACCCGGATTTCATTGTCACCAACGCCGACGGTAACGCCGCTTCGGGGATCAACAACATCAACGTGGGCCTGAAGATCGTTCACCCCACCACCGACCCCATCTATTTCCAACAGCCCGATGGTCAGGTCTACGAACCCCTGAACGAAGATGCCTGCGCCGGGTTGGCGGTGGGTCAAGCGCTGTTTGGGGCGCGATCGCTCTGGTGTTCCTACGAGTCCTTTGCGATCAACGGGCTGCCGATTTGGCAAACCGTCACCCAAGCCATGGCCGAACTGCGCCGCCCCACCCCCGCCACGGTCTGCCTGTTCACGGCGGGCGCGTTGGAGCAAGGGCGCAACGGCTGGACGCACCAACGCCCGGAAATCGAAAACTACTTCGCGGCGATGATGCGCAACGGCAACATCTTCCCGCTGTTCCCCTGCGATGCCAACAGCACCCAGGCTTGTTATGAGTGGGCGCTGGCTCAGGTGAACAAGGGGATCACGATTACGGTCAGCAAGTCGCCGCTACCGATCGTCTCGACCTTTGAGCAAACGCGCCAAGCCTTGCAGGATGGTGGTTTTGTGTTGCAAGAAACGCCCGGTGAGAAAACCGTTGTCCTGGCGGTGATTGGCGACATGACGCTGACCCCGGCGATCGCAGCGGCGGAACAGTTGGCGGCCCAGGGCATCGGCTCGCGGATTGTGGCGGTGATCAGCCCCCGTCGCCTGTATCGCCCGACCGATGTGGCGGTGGAGATGTGCTCGGAGCCGGATGCTCACTTTGTGGATGACGCAACGTTCGATCGCCTGTTTGGCGGTGATGCGTTGTTGGGCGTGACCGGCGGCACGAGTGCGATGCTGGAGCCGATCGTCTTGCGTAGCACGGCCCCGCGCGATGTGTTTGCCTGGAAGCGCGGCGAAACGACGGCTACTGCTGGCCAACTGATGGGCCTCAATGGTCTGACGGCGGAGAACCTGGTGAAACGGGCGATCGCGCTGTTGGGCTAGGGCTGTGACGATCCCAGGGCGATCGTTGTAGTAGAAGTTCCATGAGTAGGGGTATTATCTCGCAGTTGCGGGATAATACCCTTCGTACCGGAGTTAGGTCTCTAGTCCTTGGAGAGAAATGAATGGTGGATCTAATTGTTGACACACAAATACTGTCATATCAATTCAAGGGCGTTGAAAAATATATTCACAACAGAGTTTTTGCAATTTCATCAATTACGGCTAGTGAATTTCTAGTAACTCATTCAAAGAACTCAGAACAACCTGATTATTACATTATTCATCCAGCTAGATATTTTCATCCTTTATATGTAGAAGAGAGCGGCTCTGGTGTTCCTGAACACATTGGAAATCCTAAATGGGCGAGAATGGGTGCTCACCGAACAGATCAGGTAATCATTGATTTTGGCAATCAGTTTCCAGCTTATCGAGAATTTGGAAATGAGGCAATTTCTGAAATCATCAATGAAAAGAAACTTGGAATATATAAAATTAGCATTGCCCATTTACCTAAACAGAAACAGAAATGGCTTTTAAGACGTTTGAAGCATATCCTTGACAGTAATTACCATTGCTATTCTCTTACCAAGTCAGCAATAGATAATGCTTTAAGCTTGTTCTCAGAGTTTGTGTCTGAGCATAACTGTAAAGGCAATATTCGTAATACCATCAATGATCTCTTGATATTATCGACGGCTATTGATAGAGAGAAAAAATTTTTAACCAATGACAATTTACTTAGTCGTTTTGCTGCTGAGTATTATAAAGCACCAGTCCATAAAGATGATGATCAATTATTGATTGACTTTTCAGAAAAGCAGGTCAAAAGAAGAGAAAATAGAGAAAGTAAAGGGTATATCAATAATGGTTGGAGTTATGCTCTACGTAACAACCGAGCATTCCCCAAAGCCTAATAATCAAGCTGCACCAAAACGTTTTGACATGGTTGATTAGGTCGCAAAAGCTACCTGCTCCGGTGAGCGCTAACGTTATTTTGCTGTGGATGATGCGACGTTCGATCGCCTCTTCGGCGGTGATCCGTTGTTGGGCGTAACCGGCGGCACGAGCGCCATGCTGGAGCCGATCGTCCTGCGCAGCACGGCTCCGCGCGATGTGTTTGCCTGGAAGCGCGGCGAAACGACGGCGACCGCTGGCCAACTGATGGGTCTGAATGGTCTGACGGCGGAAAACCTGGTGAAACGGGCGATCGCGCTGTTGGGCTAGGGCTGTGACGATCCCAGGGCGATCGTTGTGGTAGAAGTGCTATAAGTGGGGGTATTATCTCGCAACTGCGGGGTAATACCCTGTATACCGGAGTCAGACTGAAACTGCTTGATAACACTCTGCTGAAGGAGTTATCCTGCACTTGCGGTCTAATACATAGTTAGACAGCTTGAGTTGTTGGTTGGGACAGCAGCCGAGAGGTTGTCTGTAAGACATGAAGTTTGAGATTGCTGTTACATAACCAATAAGGCGATGAGAAATAGTGGGTAGGCAGACAGTAAAATTATGCTGGCGGTCTTGTGCAGATAGCCTTTGAATGATGCCAGTACAATGACTAATGCCAGTGACCCAAGCATAACGATGAGCGGAAAATGCAAGAGACTAGCATCCACAATCTTTAGCGGACGGGCGATCGCCGCAGCCCCTAGCGTCATTGTCACATTGTAAGCAAACGATCCCACAACGCCTGCAACAACCGCTTCTGTCACGCCTCGTCGTGCGGTTGACCAAGCCAGAATCACCAATTCAAAAGCGGTCGCAAAACCAACGAGCGAGAGTGCCAATTTGGTTTGAGTCTCTTCAACCTGGCTGATTTGACGCACAGCTTCCACCAGTAGGATAGATCCTGCAATCATGGCAGCAAATCCAGCCAAAACGAAGAGTAGCTCTTTCCCTACTCGGTGCTGAATCCCTTTCGCTTGCTCGATGGCAAATTCCTCTGATGCTTCTTCTAACTCCCCAGTTTCACCTAGAGCAGGTGGTCTACGTTCAACCCACCAGATTACAGCAACATAGAGAACGTACAGCCCAATTAAGAATAGCCCTTCAAAACGGCTAATCTCTCCATCCCAAATAAACCCAGTTGCGGTTACACCAATCGGTAAGCCAAATAAGGCATAGCGCATGACTCGTTTGCTAAATGGCAAAGGAGCAATCCATGCGCCTACCCCCAATGCCACCAGACAAATTGCGATGTTTGCGCCCACCACATCGCCAAACGCGATCGCTGGAGCATCTCTGAGCGATGCCGCAACCGCCGTAGCGAGTTCTTCCGGTTCCGCTCCAGCCAGGAGTAACGCCAAGGCAAATGAACTTATCTGCAATCGCACAGCAGCAGCCCCCAAATGTTCGGCAAAGGCTTCGGCTCCCCAGACGATCAGGACAACGCCAACAATGATCAGCAATCCCCAGATTAAAATCACAAGCATCTCCAAATGCAACATCTGTTGCATCAGAGTTTGACATATCTTCTGCTCGAATGCAACACCTGTTACAATCAAGCCATGCTCAATAAATCCTGGAATCTGCTGATTTACCGAGTTCCCTCCCAACCGTCCACGCGGAGGGTCTATGTCTGGCGAAAATTAAAGGGCTGGGGAGGATTGTATTTGCAACAGTCAGTCTGCGTACTGCCGCAGCGTCAGGAGTTACAGCAACAATTGGGAAAATTAGCGGCAGAAATTGTTGAGGGTGGTGGCGAAGCGGATTTGCTGACCGTTGTGATTGAAGACGACGCTCAGAATTTACGGTTAATCGAGCGGTTTCAACAGCAAGCCAACGAGGAATATCAGGAATTCTTGGGGCGTTGCCAAGATTTCCACAGGGAGTTAGAGCATGAGCGGCAGGAGAGCAATTTTACCTTTGCTGAACTCGATGAAAATGAGGCAGAACTGGCGAAATTGCAATCCTGGCTCCCTAAGATTCACGAGCGAGATCTGTTTGAGGCAACTGGGTATGTTGCTGCAATCGAAGCGTTAAAACTCTGTGAGCAAGACTTTCAAGAATTCAGCCAGCAAGTCTATGATGCACAAGATCTATAAGTTGTAGTTGCCGCTGTCTAACACTGCGTTGGTGCGGACGGGCGAGAGATCTTGGTGATGAGTTCAAGGTTATCTGCCGCCGCACAACTTCACCGTTATGTAGCTTCACACAGATAACCTCGGAAATATTACGGAGGCTTAACTTGAGCGCGAAAGATGTAGCAGAATGGATGCTGAAACAAATTGAAGGGAAAGGCGAGATTTATCAGGGGGATGTTGTATGGGAGATACAGGCGGAATTTGGCGGTGAGTTTGTTTATGAGAATGAGAATTTCAACTTAGCAATCTCGCCTGCTGTGCTGAAAGAATTTAGAAAAATTACAGCCGATACAGTTGTGTGGAGTCGGGGAGAAAGGATGTGGCGGAAGCGAGATACTAGCGATGAACCCGGCAGGCAGCAGGAATAAGCGTTCACGCTTATTCCTGCTGCCTGCCAAACACCCTCTCATAGTCGTTACTATCGCCGTATTTGTTGAAAAACTCTTTTGCCTTCTTTGGCGTAAGAGCTACGATATCATCACTCCCCCCATCTCGTTGTTGAACATGAAGAATCGTCCCTTTGGCGTTTTGTATAATTCTTCAAGCCAAAAGAATTCAGTATGTGCACACACCTTTTCGTCCTTATCTGTGTCGTAAACCAAATCACCAATCTGTTTCTTCATAGCAGCACCTTAGCCATAAGGATACCAAACCCAATTGGCGGCGACAATCGTCACATAAAAACGGCATGCACCTGACCGGCGACACGCTGCTTATCATGCACATCGAATCGTTCAGGGCGGCGGGTGATGCCGGGCGTTATCTTGCAGTGGATAATGCACAGCGTTCGATCGCCTCTTCGGCAGTGATGCGTTGTTGAGCGTGACCGGCAGCACGAGCGTCAGACTGGAGCCGATCGTCCTGCGCGATGTGTTTGCCTGGAAGCGCGGCGCAACGACGGCTACCGCTGATCAACTGATAGGCCTGAACGGTCTGACGGCGGAGAACCTGGTGAAACGGGCGATCGCGCTGTTGGGCTAGGGCTATGACGCTCCCAGGGCGATCGTTGCGGTAAAAGTTCTATAAGTGGGGGTATTATTCCGCAACTGCGGGGTAATACCCTTTGTACCGAAGTTAGACTGCAACACATGCGGTCTAGTAAGTAGTTAAGCACCTGGAGAAACCAACATGCGGAGGATTGCTATCACCGGTTCATCCGGGTTTGTTGGACGACACGTGATCCCGATACTGCTGTCCAAAGGGCACGCGGTAACTGCTCTGGTTCGTGGCCCGGAATCTGCTCGCAAAGTTGAATCATTCGGCTGTGAGGCATGTCTCTGTGACTTGGGTCAGACTAACTCGATCATGAACTGCCTCCAAGGCGCTGATGCAGTCGTTCACATGGCTGCTCGGCTTGACATCTCAGGTTCTTACCAAGATTTCTACGCCGACAACGTCGTGCTTACGCAACGGATGTTGGAGGCGAGTCAGAAGGCGGGGGTGAAGAATTTCGTGATGATTAGCGCGGCAGCCGTTGCCATCGGATCCCCCGATCCATTTCCGGTAAACGAAAAGGCGCGTCTGATCGCCAGGCCTGCGGGCAACTACGGCACTACGAAGGCGTTTGCCGAGAGGGAGGTCTTGTCTTGCACGAACCCGCATCTGCGGCGCGTGGTGCTCCGGCCGCCATTGGTCTGGGCGGAGGATGCACCAGTCTTCAATTCGATCGCGGAATCGGTGCAGAAAGGTCAGTTTGTCTGGATTGACGGGGGCCACTACTGCGTGGCAACCATTCATGTAGAAAACCTGGCTTCGGCCATTCTGGCAGCTCTTTCGTCGTCAACGGGGGAAGGGGTGTTTTTCGTCTCGGATGGTGAGGACATTCAATTTAGGAGGCTGATCGAGACTGCACTGTGTGCGAGGGGATTGACGACACCACGGCTTTCGCTGCCCCGGCCGATAGCACGAACGAGCGCCACTTTTGCCGAAGCGGCCTGGGCCTTGCTAAGACTTTCCGGAAGGCCGCCAATCACCAACACCTTGATCGACCTCATCGGCGGTGAGTTTCGCATCGATGACACACGGGCCCGGCAAGAACTCGGCTATTGCAATCGGATTGCCATTGATGACGGACTCGCGCGATTAGGCAGCTAACTCAACTCCTAACAACCGGTTGCAGCGGACAATACTACACGCCGCCACTGAACTTGGAAGTTATATTGCTATGGATGGATGATGCACAACATTTGATCGCCTCTTTGGCGGCGATGCGCTGTTGGGCGTGACCGGCGGCACGAGTGCGATGCTGGAGCCGATCGTTTGATGAGCCTCAACGGTCTGACGGCGGAGAACCTGGTGAAACGGGCGATCATTGCGGCCGAATGAATCGTTAGCCGTCTTAGACTTCAGCCTTGCCCCCTCTGTCGCCCTCAAAAAAATGCTTGAATTAAGCAATAAGCCCAAACCATCCTGATAAGCCACTGTAAGATCATTTGTTCTTGTATGACGATGGCAAACCTACCCCACTTCATTCAATATCAAGGCAGCAAAAGGAAGCTAGCAAAACACATCCTCCAGTTCTTTCCAAAAAAATTCAATAGGCTAGTAGAGCCTTTTGCTGGAACTGCTGCAATTAGTGTTGCTACGTCCGCAAGTCAGATCACCCAGAGTTTTTGGTTAAATGATCTGAACCATCCGCTCATCAAGCTCCTAGAACTAGCTGTAGAAAAACCAGACGAAATAGCCGATTTTTACTTAGAGCTATGGAATAAACAACATCCTAACTCTGTAGACCATTACTTTGAAGTCAGATCAAAATTCAATGAGACCAACGATCCAAAACTACTTCTTTATCTACTAGCAAGATGCGTTAAAGGGTCAGTTCGCTACAATTCCGAAGGATTGTTTAACCAAAGTCCGGACAAAAGACGCAAAGGAACACGACCCGAAACAATGAGAAAAAATATAGTTGGTGTTTCTAGTTTGCTCAAAAGCAAATGTAAGTTTACCAATTTGGATTACCGAGAAGTATTAGAGCAAATCCAGGAAGATGATTTTATCTACATGGATCCTCCATACCAAGGTGTCTGCGGAAATAGAGATTCAAGATATTTGTCTGGAATCAGTTTCGATGATTTTGTGTTAGCGCTTGAACAGTTAAATCACAAAGGATCTGCATTTATCATCAGTTATGACGGTAAATTGGGTGATAAGGCATTTGGCAAAGTTCTTCCTAAGCGCTTAAACCTTGAAAAAATCGAAATCGAAGTTGGCAGATCTTCGCAGTCTACCTTACTAGGCAAAGCAGAAAATACAATCGAATCGTTGTACTTGTCGCCAAGTTTATCCAAAAACTTAATGAATACTAAAATCTGTGATTTCAGCTATATTGACCAGCAACCAAAGCAGCTAACCCTCTTGGAAACGCATGGAGAATTCGCAGCCGCTACCCGATGACTTCCTGAACCTTTGCCGTTCTGTAACAGCAAAGAGACCGAAAGCAGTCATTGACCACATCTTGCAACACGGATTTATTACAACTGAGGAATTAAAAGAAACTTACGGTTATAACCATCCTCCAAGAGCCGCTAGAGATGTCAGAGAAAACGGTATCCCGTTAGAAACTTTTCGTGTTACTGGAAGCGATGGCAGAAAAATAGCTGCATATCGATTTGGAGATATTAGCAAGGCAAGATTCACTCGCCTTTCTGGCAGAACAGGTTTATCCAAGCAAATTAAAGAGGCACTGATTAGCAGATATGGATGCAGGTGTTTTATTTATCTTGAAGAGGTCAATCAACGCGAATTACAAATTGATCATCGTGTCCCTTTTGAAGTTGCTGGTGAGCCGGATCTAGCCCCAGAAAACTTCATGTTACTTTGTGGCTCAGCTAACCGGGCTAAGTCGTGGTCATGCGAACATTGCGAAAACTGGAACAGCATTAAGGATAAATCTATTTGTCTATCCTGCTACTGGGCTTATCCAGAAAGCTATGAGCATATTGCAATGCGGCAGATCAGAAGAATAGATCTGCTTTGGGAAGGAGATGACATTGAGATTTATGAAAGACTTAAGCAAAGGGCTGTCAGCGTAGAAAAGGAACTCCCTGAGTTGGTCAAAGAGATTATTGAGCGTGAGCTTGAGCGCAGTGGCGACGGCTAACACTGCTTTCGTTCAGACGTAACAGAGGCTATCGATGAGTGTTCAAGGTTATCTGCCATGGATGATGTACAACAAGGTTCGATCGCTCCTTCGGTGGTGATGCGTTGTTGGGCGTGACCGGCGGCACGAGTGCGATGCTGGAGCCGATCGTTTGATGAGCCTCAACGATCTGACGGCAGAGAACCTGCTGAAACGGGCGATCGCGCTGTTGGGTTAGAGCTGTGGTGTTGCTGGGGCGATCGTTGCGGTAGAAGTCCTATAAGGGGGGGATTATTCCGCAACTGAGGGGTAATACCCTTTGTACCCGAGTTAGACTGTAACTGCTTGGCAACACTCTACTGAAGGAGTTATCTTGCAGCTGCGGTCTAATAAATAGTTATGGGGATCAAATCAATGGTTGGGGCAGTAGTTGCAAGGTTATCTCTTAGTCGCAAACATCTTAGGCATTTCTGATTGAGGTAGTGGGAAATTTTAATGTTGGTGTTTGAATAATAGAAGCAAAAGTATAAGCTTTGACTAGAACTTACTATGATTCGATTGACTACACCCGATGATACAAATGCATTACTTGCTTTAGCAGAAGCGACAGGGCTTTTCGAGTCAGATCAAATTGAAGAACTTGCCCAAATGCTAAATCAGCATTTCAGTAACGAAACAGCCAGTCAGGGTGTATGGCTAACCGACTACGATCATGAGCCACTGGGTGTTGCCTACGTTGCGCCAGAACGGATGACTGACAGGACGTGGAATCTCTATCTGATTGCTATTCATCCCGACCACCAAAAACAGGGTCGCGGAGCCGTGTTGCTGCGATACGTCGAGCGAGTGCTCGCTGAGCGAGGTGAGCGTGTGCTACTGGTGGAAACGTCTGGAACCGATGACTTTGAATACGTTCGCGCGTTTTACCGCAACAATGGTTACACAGAGGAAGCAAGAATTCGCGATTTCTATACAGATGGTGTCGATAAAATTGTATTTCGCAAGTTATTAGGAAGTGTTGCTGCATAACAATCCTGCTGCACGCTGACGTATACAAGTTGGTCACTAAGTCTGAGAGGTTGTTAACGGCGGGTGAACAGGGTCGTTATGCCGATTGATTTTGGTTTGCCGCGAGTGGTGCGCTCCACATTCAAGCATCTTTATATCAAGTTGATTAAGGAGCCGATGGCGGTTTATGCCCGTACTTAACGCTGTGATTTGGGAATCAAGAAAAAACCTCCGGCTGCGCTGTTGGGCTAGAGCTATGGCATTTTCAGGGCGATCATCCACTTCTGACGCATCTTGACGGCTTTATGCCAAAATTGGCATATTGGGGATATGAACCCACCTCTAAAACCCGTTGAATGGGTTGGCAGCGCCCTAGAAGATGTCAAGAACTTCCCAGAAGATGTACGGTTGGTAGTTGGTTATGCTCTCTATCTAGCCCAGCGTGGCGAAAAGCATCCTTCAGCAAAACCACTAAAAGGGTTTAAGGGTGCGGGTGTCTTAGAAGTCATTGATGACTTTGATGGTGATACCTATCGAGCCATCTATACGATTCGGTTAGCTGGAGTGGTGTACGTCCTCCATGCCTTTCAGAAAAAATCAAAGCATGGGATTGCAACACCTCAACAAGAAATCAAGTTAATCGAAAAGAGACTGCAACGCGCCACAGAACATTATTTAAGTCACTACAAGTAGTCTTGAGAGGAAGGCACGATGTCAAACATTGAGATCCAGTCGAGTAGTGGAAATGTTTTTGCGGACTTGGGTTTAGAGAATTCGACTGAATTATTAGTCAAAGCAGAATTAGCGCATCAAATCAAACGCCTCATTGAACATCAACAGATGACCCAGGCGATCACGGCTGAAATTTTAGGCATTGATCAACCCAAAGTTTCAGCTCTGATGAATGGCAAGTTAGCAGGATTTTCTATTCCTCGACTCTTCCGTTTCTTGAATGCTCTGGGTCAGGATGTGGAGATTATCGTGAGGGAAAAGCCGCTTGCTCATGCCAAGGCCTCAACATCCGTCCGCACGATGCGCCGTCGATCGCTGACCTCAGCGCGGCTCCGTGCAATATCCTTGCGTGGGAACGCAGCCAAGCAACGGCCGTCCCTCGACAATTAAGCGAAAAACTCGACAGAATGGGCGATCGCGCTGTTGGGCTTTGGCTGTGGCGTTTTCAGGGCGATCGTTGCGGTAGAAGTTCTATAAGTGGGGGTATTATCTCGTAACTGCGGAACAATACCCTTCATACTGAAATTACACTGCAACTGCTTGACAACGCTCTGCTGAAAGAGTCATCCCGCAACTGCGGTCTAATAAATAATTAGGTGTCATTCGCACTTTTCTATGAATTCCAAGCACCAACAGTTGGTTGAGGTTCTCCGAGAGGCGCGCCAGTTCCTTTCGCGGCCCGACAACAACTTTGATTGGTCTTCATGGAAGGATGCACCGGCAGCACTTCGAGAGATTGACAGCATTGTTGCTCGCATTGAGTCTGGTGACATACCCAAGCGTTCCGACATTGAGCTTTTGTTTCTTCCCACCGGCCCAATCCAGGAGGTCAGTGTGAGCAGTGGTTGGGGGCAGGAGTTCTGCGAGTTTGCCAGCCGTTTCGACACCGCGATTGCGAGAGCCTACGGTGAAGACGTTTTCGCGTAGTTAGGGCGATTCTTGCCGGAGAGTTGGAGGCCGAAGTGAGGAAGTTACAAACCATGACACCTAGTGTGCAATCGTTACACCCCGTGCGCCGGGTCGCTGAGCCTGGGTCGTTATCTTGCTGTGAATGATGCACAGCGTTCGATCGCCCCTTTGGTGGTGATGCGTTGTTGAGCGTGACCGGCGGTACGAGTGCGGTGCTGGAGCCGATCGTTAGTTCGGGATAGTACTCTTAGTACCGGAGTTAGACTGCAACGGCTTGATAACACTCTGCTGAAAGAGTTATCCCGCGTGTATGATCTAATGAATAGTCAGCCTTCTGGTTCGATCGTGAAGATTTAGTTAAACAAATCGCTATATTGGGCACTCTAATCAAGTATCTTTCTGCTCTTCAGGCTTGATCATGAAAGTTGATAGATTCCCCAATAGCATTCGCATTCATTGTGATGCCTTCGGATCGCTCTTGAACCCGCTGAAAATCATCTGTGTTTTCGACTGGCAAGCACAAGCGATTGATTTTCAGTGGTCAAATGGGAAACGTATCACTTGTCCAATAGATGCTGTTCAAGATGTGTGGATTTTTTACAGAGCATATCCAGATTATGACCATGAAGCAACCACTGGACTCGTACTAGATCTATCAGACTCTCGACTTTCTCAGGTCTATTTGAGTCGGGGTTCCTTAACAGAAAAAGATGCGATCGCACTAGAAACAGAACTTCGTAGCTATCTCAAACTCCCAGCAAAACCGCCCTATCACGGATTCTCTTCAAAAGGGTGGGAAAACACAAGATCACACATTCTAGAAAAAGGCATTGAACGCCTAATCTATAAGCATAATTATCTTAGAGGGACAGCCATAGCTTGCTCAATCATTCTTGCATTCTTGATGCTGGTCACCTTGATTCCGATACTCACCGCTTCTCCTCCAATACCTCAAATTCTTGTCGGCATCTTAATCGGAATTATGATGTTGATAGCGCAATATAGTGGATTCAGCGAAACCTGGACATTTGAAAGATCCACTCGCCAAGTTAAAATTACCCGAAAGCTTCTCATTGGCAAGAGAACCAAAACGTTCAGCAGTCAAGAGGTAATAGACGTTCAGCTTAGGACAGCAATTCCGAGCGCAAGCGGGCAAGGCACTCAAATCGCTCAAGTCACTTATACAGTCGATTTGGCCCTATCGCCTCTCATGAATCAACAGACGACAGGAAGTCCAGGAATCTTGTATTCCAGCACAGACTTGAAAGCAGCCACAGAGTTTGCTGAAGCCCTCCGTTATTATTTACAAAAAAGTCATTAGGCTAACTTCTGGCATTGGGTATAACCGGCGGCATGATCGCCATGCTGGAGCCGATCGCCCTACGCGATGTGTTGGTCTGGAAGCGCGGCGAAACAACGGCCGCCGCTGGTCAACTGATGGGTCTGAACGGTCTGACGGCTGAGAACCTGGCGAAACGGGCGATCGCGCTGTTGGGCTGTGGCTGTGGCACTCCTAAGACGATCGGTAAGGTTATAGACGTGTCTGGCAGACCCCTTGTCAGTCGTCAAGGTTAATAGCTCGAAGATGGAAGGTTGTTAGCATATCTGTAGCACTGGGAATGAGGCAGAAAATTGGATTACACCGTTAGTGACCGACAGCAGTATGAACCAATTTTGAGAGATTTTTTTGGGAAAACTTGCTCCCACTCGATCGCTTGTAATTCAATCAAAATCAGGTTTGAAGAAAGAGGCCAGTTAAAGAGGAAAGGTTACATTTGGATTGACCCACCTTGGTCATTCATGCAGCATGGAGAACTGATTACAGATGCCTCCTTCTGCCCACATCATGAAGATATTGATTACAATCCAAGATTCAAAGAATGGTGCAATCTATTTCATCCGTTAAATCAAAGCGTATTCACAGGATATGAATTTTTGGAAGATAGCAGTCTCAATTTGTTTTTTCATGATTCTTACCAGATTCATATTCCAAAGTATGAGGACTATCCAGATGATGAGGATTTAGAACTGTGGTACGTACAGTGGTACGCAAATCCATTTCAAGAAGAGGAAACTAGTTGATAAGTACCAGCAGTGGAACAAACCTGTTAGAGCAAACTGAAAAAGTTGATCCGGTATTACAGCAACGAAAAAAACCGATAGAATGGGCGATCGCGATTGAGCACCAAAACCGGAATTTTGATTCATGAACTCCGATTTTCACGCGAATTTTCGGTGCAATGTCGGATGATTTTGGCGGGGACACCGCCCACGATGTAACCATCGGGCACGTCTTTGGTGACCACTGCACCGGAAGCAACCACCACGTTGTCACCGATCGCTACGCCGGGGTTGATAATCGCGCCGCCGCCAATCCAAACGTTATTGCCGATCGAGATCGGCTTGCCAAGTTCCTGACCCGATCGCCGCAAATCCAGGTCGATCGGGTGGGTTGCCGTTAAAATGCTGACCCGAGGGCCAATTAGGCAATAATCGCCAATTTGCACTTCACAAACATCCAGAATGATGAGATCAAAATTGGCATAGAAATGATTGCCCAAATGGATGTTATAGCCGTAGTCACATTTAAAATTCGGTTCAATATAAATTTCCGGTGGCGCTGTGCCTAAAAGATCGCGCAAAATGCTGAACCTTAGGTTGGGTTCTTCCTCGGTGGTGGCATTATAGCGACGGCAAAGTTGGCGGGCCCGGGCCCGTTCTTGAATGAGTTGGGAATCGGAGGCTAGGTATAGTTGCCCTGCGATCATTTTGCTTTTTTCGCTATGTTCTTCGGCAAAATTAGCCATCATCAGCCTCCCAGAATCAATCGACCTTCATCAAAATCAAAATCCCAGGAGCGATTCACGAGTCATTGATCATCTCCTGGGGTTCTATGCAATCTGCGCAGTTGTCGGATTAATCAAAACAAGCTGATCGGCTCGCTCTGAAATGTCTTTTGATTCGATCGAGTTTTGCCCATTTCAAGGTTGAATCGATCGAGAAACCTGGGCTTAATCGGTGTACGTATAGGTTTCCCCACCGCAAATTGTGCCCGAACTGACCGAATCTGAGCCATCAGAAAAGCGAGCCATGAAGTCATAGGTACAATCTTCACGGCCATCATCAATGGTGATGTCAACGGACTCGCCAGGGTTCAATACATCAACCCCCAAAATGTCCTCTTCCCAAGAACTGGTGCTGGGGGGCGAAGCATAGAAATGCGTCATGGTTGAGCTAGTGCCATTCACCAACGTGAAAGTCACTGACTCTGTGTCCGCTTTGGCCATGACTGCCGACAGGGCCACCATCGGAACTGCAATAGTGGCCGCCAAGGCCGATTTCAAGGTCGATCGCATTGTCCATTGAGTCATATAAAATCTCTCAAGTTCTCAGAGGTGACGTGGAGAAATGGTCAAAAACCGAGGTTAAAAAATATTGGCTAGAAAACATTTCTCAGCCAACGATTTTAGTCTTGAATCGCAGCCAGCAGCAATTCCTCGATCGGGCGATCGCCAAAGGTACTGGCAGGGAACGTATCAACCACATCGAATTTGGCTCCCAACCCCATTAATTCATCATCCAAAAACTTTAAGAAGTTGGTTGCGCTCGGATCGTTCCCCACTTGCACAAAGCTAATGCCTAATTGTTCATCAACGGACATCTTTTTGGTGGCCGCGACGATCGCTTGGGCCGCGGCGGCTTTGTCATCGGGCTGACCATCGGTAATCACCAGCAGGGTTAAGGGAACTTCCGCTTGCCATTTCTTCAGCAAAACTGTATTCAAAAGCCCTGCCAAATTGGTGGAGCCAAAGGGTTCATTTTGGCTAAAAATTTCGGCTACCGTCGCCGCCGTTGCATTGCCAAATTCACGAATTTTGCTGGCAAAGGTGTAGACCTCAATTCCATCTGGATCTAGTTTTTCCACCGCTTGGGCCAGACCAAAAGCCGCTTCCGCAACGGCGGCCCAGCGGGTTTGCCCATTGGGAAGGGTCATGCCCATGGAGCTGGAAGCGTCAATCGCCAAAATGTAATCACGCTTGAGGCTAATCATGTCTCAATTTGATAGAAAAAAGGTGGTTAAACGATCAGAGCATCTAGAGAAGTGATGCAACTAGTGCCCATGGTTTTCAGGAAATTGGTCGCTGAATCATGCCCCATTCGCTGATCGTTTTCACTGATCGTTGATGTTTGAACATTGCGCCCATTGATTTCTCTTAATCTTGGATGGCGGCAAGCAGAATTTCTTCAATTGATCGATTGCCAAATTCACTAGCAGAAAAGGTATCGACCACATCGAATTTAGCGCCCAATCCCATTAACTCGTCATCCAGGAATTTCAAGAAATTGGTTGCACCCGGATCATCGCCAATTTGGACAAAGGTAATCGCTAGTTGTTCGTCCGATTGCATTTTTTTGGTGGCGGCCACCAGGGATTGGGCGGCGGCGGCTTTGTCGTCTGGTTGCCCGTCCGTGACGATAATCAAGGTGGTGGGCACTTCGGGAACCCACTTTTGCAGCAACACCAAGTTCAACAGTCCAGCCAAGTTGGTTGATCCAAATGGGCGATTTTGGCTAAACAAATTGGCAACGGTTTGAGCGTTGGCGTTGCCATGTTCCTTGACCCCAGAGGCAAAGGTATAAACCTGGATACCATCGGGATCAAATTGCTCGATCGCCTGGGCCAGTCCAAAGGCTGCTTCGGCAACGGCGGCCCAACGGGTTTGGCCGTTCGGCATCTGAATGCCCATGGAGCTGGAAGCGTC
>NZ_LIRO01000096.1:0-218 GCF_002742025.1 Limnothrix sp. PR1529 | reverse complement strand
GATCAACCTCTTGAATCGATCTTTTGGATCAACCTCAGATTGCATCCTAGGTATCAATGCTGGTTAACGGCGAAATCGGGCGAGATTTGGCAAGGTTTGGATTAACCCAATCTCTGGTGGCTCAATGCTAGCTAGATATCTGTGCCAGGTTGATTGTTAGGTAGCGGATTGTTGGGCAATGAATCGCTAGGGGCTTGATTGTTGGGGGTGGATGGTGA
>NZ_LIRO01000121.1:0-24912 GCF_002742025.1 Limnothrix sp. PR1529 | reverse complement strand
TCCCAGCACCCTCCCGATCGACCCCGACCCGCCACCGCCACCGAAGCGTTCACCCAGTGGGCCGCTTCCGTGCAAAGTCAACTGAAGCGCTATGATTGCTGTCCCCATTGCGGGCGATCAACCCCACCAGCGGAATTAGAGCGCTGGGGAGTTTGTAGTTTGTGCATGGTTGAGCGTTGGTCTCAAGCCCGTTCATCCGGCTCTGGATCTTGAGATCAGCTTGTATTCAGCTTGCAGTTGGAAGCTCGATGCGCAAGCCAGAAACCCCAAGCCAGAAATCCAAGCCAGAAGCACAGGAACAGAAAAACCACAACTCCACAATCATATGAATGTGGGTGAATACCAATTCAATATCAACGCGAAGTCAATATCAACGCGAAATCAGTGCAAGCAGTGAAATGCGGGCACTGGTTTCATGGAAGCCTCAAAACCTTGCGCAGAATTTGCTTGCAGGATTTGCTCACCAAAATTCTGGGAGGGTTTCTTGCGAAATTTCCTGGAGAAGGTATCAAAAATAGCTCAACTCGATTGATCCCAATCCCAAACTCATCGCAGATCCAAATGGCTTCCCGATCGAGCAATGAGGCCAACAGTATGTCCAAAAAAAATTGATCTCGAATGTCCTACCTTCGTCAATTTCAAGAGATGTTGCCAAATATTGCGTTTTGTATGATGACATCTCTTGGGAAACGGTATTCTAGGTAACCGTTCACTCCTAGACTTTCATAACCTACCATTACTAAAAAACCAGGTTCCTAGCGCCATCAGAGAAAGCGCATACCCTTTTTAAAGACTTTTTAAAGTAATTGACAAAAACTCTTCAAAATGATTAACGATTGATTTTAAGTGATTTTTCTTTGATCCCCTAACTGATTTTTCAGGAAAATCAATGGTCTTCTGAAGAAACTTTCTGAAAAAGCCAAAGTGGAAGCTGAAGATAATCTAAATTTCTAAAAGTGTTTGGGATCGCTGAATCTCAGAGTAGATCTGGGTCTTAAGGACTTTTACAGCAATTCGTCTCAATTCCATAATGAAGTTAGCAAATTCTCAGCGGCGCTCTGCGTTGGCAGTGCAAAATATGAGTGCTACGCCCTTCCAAGTTTCTGCTTGCCGCCATTGTCGCTACTACACCCCAGAAGGGCGACGTGGTGGATATTGCGGTCAGTTTGATGCAGTGGTTCGTGCGGGCTGGAAGGCTTGTCCGCTCGCAATGCCAGCATTCGCTCCATCTTGGGAATCGTTAGAGCGGTTGGTTCACAGCCCCGCAGAAACGGGCGTGGCAATCGTGGCGACGGTGGAATTTAAAAATGAAGCGGCCCTGGCGGCCACTACGCCGGTTTTGCGATCGAATGCTTCTGCTTCCATTGCCTAGGGGATCAGTCACGCCGTTGGCAATCAAGGGCTGATGGAGGCTAGCTTCAGGGTGCATCAAGCCCTCAATTCAGTGCCTAGCCAATCAGGCGATTTTCTGGTAGTAATTCCCTGGGATCTTGCTCCGCTTTCAGGATGAATACTTAAAGATCGCGACCGGGTTTGAAATAGGGACTGAAACAACGATTAAAACCAACTTTGACCCACCATAGGCGACTGATAGATGCGACTGGGTAAACGCCATATCATCAATCATTCAAAAGCGAAAAATGAACCAGGAGACTAAGATACTCCTGGTTCATTTTTTTAGATCGGATTTTGTGTCGATTGGGCAAGGGTGAGCCTAATACTGAGAAATCCGAAAAAGGTTCCCTGCTATGGCTTAGGGTCGCCAGGGATAGCGACGGAAATTGGGCGATCGCTTCTCTAGAAAAGCCTGCTTGCCCTCGCTGCCTTCTTCGGTCATGTAATAGAGCATGGTGGCATTGCCAGCCAATTCCTGTAAGCCCGCTTGCCCGTCGCAATCGGCATTCAAAGCGGCTTTTAGGCAACGAATCGCGATCGGGCTTTTTTCGAGCACTTCTTGGGCCCAGCGCAGGCCTTCCGCTTCCAGTTCCGCCACGGGAACCACGGTGTTGACCAGACCCATCTCCAAGGCCTGTTGCGCGTCGTATTGCCGACACAAAAACCAAATTTCCCGGGCTTTTTTCTGGCCGACAATTCGGGCCAGATAGCTGGCTCCAAAGCCGCCGTCAAAGCTGCCCACTTTCGGGCCCGTTTGCCCAAAAATCGCGTTGTCAGCGGCGATCGTCAGGTCACAGAGCAGGTGCAGCACATGGCCACCCCCGATCGCATAGCCCGCCACCAGGGCGATCGTCACCTTGGGGATCGATCGAATCAGCCGCTGCAAATCCAACACATTCAACCGGGGTACGCCGGCCTCATCCACATAGCCCGCTTCCCCGCGAATGCTCTGATCCCCCCCGGCACAGAAGGCATATTTCCCATCGGTGTGGGGGCCTGCGCCGGTCAGCAAAATCACGCCCACGGCCGCATCTTCGCGGGCATCACAAAAGGCCTCGTACAGCTCAAACACCGTTTTGGGGCGGAAAGCGTTGCGCTTGTGGGGGCGGTTGATGGTGATTTTGGCGATGCCGTCGGCTTTGACGTAGAGGATGTCTTCGTAGGGTTTAACGGTTTGCCACTGAATGGTCATGGTTGGCTGGTTTGTTAATCAAAAATTGGATGCTTGACCAGCATAGGGGTTGGCGCGATCGCCCGGATGCGGGCCGGGCCGAGTCTCTGCCAATGAAGCCTTGCGCTCTGGAAATGGCATCTGTGACGAGGGGCACACCGTGATCCCCGATCGAGCCGTTAGCTTAGAGGGGATCCCATGCAAATGCACGATCGCACGTGATTTTTGATTTTGGGGCAAAACCCTTAAGGTTTCTGCAACAAAACAGCAACGGGGCGATCGGGCGCGTTTAGCCACTCACGACCGCTTCAACAGGAGGTAGTCCCCGTGGAAATCGGTGTTCCCAAGGAAATTAAGGATCTGGAATTTCGGGTGGGTTTGACTCCCCAGGGTGTGCGGGCGTTGGTCGATCGGGGGCATTCGGTGCGGGTGGAAACCCAGGCCGGTGCGGGGGCGGGGTTTGGCGACGAGGACTATCGATCGGCTGGGGCGCGGATTGTGCCCGACGCGGACTTGGCTTGGGACTGCGAGTTGGTGGTGAAGGTGAAGGAGCCGCTGCCCGGTGAATATGGCTTCTTGAAAACTACACCGCTGTTGTTTACCTATCTGCATTTGGCGGCGGAGCGGAGCTTAACCGAAGCCTTGCTGCGATCGGGGATCAGTGCGATCGCCTACGAAACCGTGGAAACGCCCGATCGCCGCCTGCCCCTGTTGGCCCCCATGAGCGCGATCGCCGGGCGGTTGTCCGTGCAGTTTGGGGCCCGCTACCTGGAAAAACAACAAGGCGGGCGCGGAGTCTTGCTGGGTGGCGTGCCGGGGGTTGCGCCGGGCCGCGTCACGATCCTCGGTGGCGGCGTGGTTGGCACCGAAGCCGCCAAGATGGCCGTGGGCTTGGGGGCCAAGGTGCGGATCTTGGATGTGAATGTCGATCGCCTGAACTATCTAGAAACCCTGTTTGGCTCGCGGGTGGAGTTGCTCTACAGCAGCAGCGCCGCGATCGAAGCCGTTGTGCCGGACACGGACTTGCTGATCGGTGCGGTGTTGGTCACCGGGCGGCGGGCCCCGATCTTAGTGGGGCGATCACTGGTGGAACAGATGCCCACCGGAGCTGTGATTGTTGATGTGGCCGTCGATCAGGGCGGTTGCATCGAAACCCTGCGCCCCACCTCCCACAGCCATCCCACCTACACCGAATGCGGCGTGGTGCATTACGGCGTGCCGAATATGCCGGGTGCCGTGCCTCGCACCTCCACCCAAGCCCTGGAAAACAGCACCTTGCCCTACGTGTTGGCCCTGGCGGATCACGGACTGGCCGCGCTCGATCGCGACCCGGCCTTGGCGAAGGGCCTCAACATCAAAGACGGCCGGATCGAACATCCAGCCGTCCAAGCGGTTTTCCCAGATTTGTAGGAATGAGGAGGGGTCGCTAAAACCATCCACGGTTACGGGGTGATCAAAATCATCCCCATTCGGGTCGATCAAGACCCATCAACCCTGTAGGGGCGTACCTCTGTACGCTCCTACCCGGATTAATCCTCATTACAACGGAATATTCGTAACCGGCTCCGCGTCTTGGAACAACGGCGTGCTCAGGTAGCGCTCCCCAAAGCTGGGCTGAATCGCCACAATCAATTTGCCCGCATTTTCCGGGCGGCGACCCACCTGAATCGCCGCATAAATCGCTGCTCCCGAAGAAATCCCCGACAGCAAGCCCTCTTCCCGCGCCAAACGACGACCATAGGCGATCGCGTCGTCATCGGTCACCGTAATCACCTCATCAATCAAATCCACCTTCAGCACCTCGGGTACAAACCCTGCGCCGATCCCCTGGATTCGGTGGGGGCCCGGTTGCCCGCCGGACAGCACCGGGCTGTTGGCTGGCTCCACGGCGATCACCTGAAAGTCCGGTTTCCGCTGCTTAATCACTTCCGCCACACCCGTAATCGTGCCGCCCGTGCCCACACCGGAAATCAAGACATCAATCTTGCCGTCCGTGTCGGCCCAAATTTCCTCAGCGGTGGTGCGGCGGTGAATGTCTGGATTTGCCGGGTTGCGGAACTGCTGCAACATATAGGCATTGGGAACCGTGTTGGCAATGTCCTGGGCCCGCCGAATGCAACCGCCCATCCCTTCAATGCCCGGCGTGAGTTCCAACTGTGCCCCGTAGGCTCGCAGCATGGCCCGCCGCTCGGCGCTCATGGTTTCCGGCATGGTCAGGATCAGTTGATAGCCCTTGGCAGCGGCGGCCATGGCCAGGGCAATCCCCGTGTTCCCGGAGGTGGGTTCCACCAAAACGGTCTTACCCGGAATGATCGTGCCGGCCTGTTCGGCGGCTTCGATCATGTTGATGCCGATCCGGTCTTTCACCGAAGCGGAAGGGTTCATGCTTTCCAGCTTGACCAGCACTTCGGCCAGGCAGCCTTCCGCTTGGGGCAGGCGGTTAAGCCGAACTAGGGGAGTGCGGCCAATCAGTTCGGTGATGTTGTTGGCGACGTTCATGGGCATCTGGCTGGAACTCTCTCGTCAGGTCTGAGGGGGTCGATCGCCCCTATGGCACGGGTCGGATCGAACAACGAAGCATTGGGCAGTGAGTAGATCAGTCGAATCATCCGGCCATTCAGCCAGCCATTCAGCAAAAATCAAGCAACCGCAAGCAACCCAAAATATCCCGAGCCTTCTAAGGATTTTTTCAGTGCTCTTGATTGCCCCTGGGCAGCCATGATCCCCAGAGCCTAGATGTAATACATCAGGTCAAGTTGCTTGCGGGCATCTCGACGATCCTTGAGATCCTGGAGGGTGTAGCGTTGCAGCACGTCGTTGGCGGCTTGATCCACTTCAACCCAAATCTCGTAAATAATGGCGCTTTCGAGCGGGCGATCGCGCCCGCCGTCGTCGGCAATGTTGGCATCGGCTCCTTCTAAACATCGCAGCACATCCAGTAGCGAGATCGTCCAGGGCGATCGCGCCAGCAGATAGCCGCCTTTGGCCCCGCGTTGGCTTTTGACCAAACCGCCTCGGCGCAGGGTGGCTAAGAGTTGCTCAAGGTAGCGATCAGGAATGTCCTGATCGGCAGCAATTTGGCGGATTTGCAACGGCTCGTCGTCTTGGTAGCGATCGGCGAGTTGCAACAGGGCCAGAAGGGCATATTCGCTTTTGGATGACAGTTCCACGGGTGGAGAACCTAGGAGCGAGGCTGGATCCCCAAGCGCCCGATCGCCTCATGACCGTTGATCTAAATCATGGATCTGAATCGTTGATCGGCGAGTCGATCGAGATAGCTGCGGGGCGATCCTAGTATACCCCGGTTTTCCGCTGGGTTTTGTAGGGTTTCATCCCGGGAAATAGCTGTGCTCTGAAGCTCCGTGATCTGCTCCGAAAACAGTCTGGTAATTCCGAAAACAGTTCGGTAACACAGTCTGGTGATCCAGTCCGGTGGTGCAGTCCGGTGACCTGGCTACAGGAATGAGGCAAACCTAGCCAGTGATCAGCTTGACCAGCACAAAGGGCGCAACAATCATGGCCTGAAAACGAACATCGCCCGATCGATCCCACTCCGCAAGTTCGGCTTGGGTGGGTTTTGTGATCGCCTGTTCATCAATCCAGCGCTGCACGACGGCGGTGTTGTCGCTGGCCAGGGCCTCGCCCACTTCGGCCAAGTCCAAATCTGGCGTAACCACAATGACGGCATCGCGGCCGATGTGGGGCTTCAGCCAATCCCATTCGGCTAGGTCGATCGATTCCGTGAGGCTCGATCGCAGGTTGCCGCTGGAGGAGTCATCGGCCGGAAAATTGGAGTTACTGGGTTCGCTATCCATGCGCTTGATGGGGGCAGGTGATTTAGGCGGGCCGCACCCGCATCAGAACTTGATCGAATTCGACGGGTTGGGCATTTTCCACCAAAATTTCCACCACTTCACCGCTGATTTCGGCCTCTAGCTCGTTCATCAGCTTCATGGCTTCGATGATGCAAACCGTTTGCCCCGAAGTGATTCGATCGCCCGGTTGCACAAAGGGCGGCTCGCCGGGGGCCGGGGCCCGGTAAAACGTGCCCACCATCGGGGACTTGATTTCCAGCAGTTTGGGATCGTTGAGGGGCGGTGGCGAGGCGGGCGGCGCTGCTGGCTCCAGGGGGGCGGCCGTAGTCACCGGGGCCGCGACCGGGGCGATCGGGGCCGCTGCCATGGCCACCGGGGCGATCGCCGTGCCTGCTGCTGCCGCCGCCACTGCCTTTCGCACGGTCAGCTCATAGTCACCTTGCTTGAGCGTCACTTCGGCAATATCCGTCTGGTTCAGAACCAGCAGCAGTTCCCGCAATTCGTCAAAGTCCAGCGGCACGGGTCGTCTCGCTCCTAATCGCAGAATGTTAAAGCGTTAAAGGGATTCAAAAAAGAGCCGTCCATGGGGCCTTGGGCCCAGGCTCCGAGTTGAAAAAGAGGCAATCTAGGCAATCTAAAGCAATGCAAACCAAGGCAATGCAAAATGCAGGATTTAGTCAGGATTTAGTTTAGAGAGCTGCCTGGTCTGAGGACGATCGCTTGGAGATTCCCAAGGGTTGCCCAGACCAAGGGTAGGGGCTGATTCAGTATCGGTTGTAACACTAATTGCCTAGCCCCTGGCGATCGGTCGTGGCGTTCCAGGGCCCAATCGCCAGGAGCTTCAGAAGGAAATTAATTTTCGCGGCCAAGGTACTTATCTTCGCGGGTGTCAATCCGCAATTTTTCGCCCACGGAAATGAACAGGGGAACCATGACCGTTGCGCCGGTTTCCAGTTTGGCGGGCTTTTGGCCCCCGGTGGCGGTGTCGCCCTTCACGCCGGGATCCGTTTCCACCACTTCCAGAACCACGGTGTTGGGCAAGTCCACTTCAATCACCTTGCCGTTCCAGGTCACCACCTGGGCTTCCATCCCTTCTTTCAGGTATTTGACCCGATCGCCAATTTGGGCGGCGGAAATGTTCATTTCCTCGTAGGTCTTCATGTCCATGAACACATACTGCTCACCGTCCATGTAGGTGTGCTGCATGTCGCTTTTTTCCAGGGTCGCTTGTGGAACCGTTTCCCCTGCGCGGAAGGTGCGCTCAACCACGCTACCGGTCTGCACGTTTTTCAGCTTCGTGCGAACAAACGCTGCGCCTTTGCCGGGTTTGACGTGCAAAAACTCAACAACTCGCCAGACACCATTGTCTAGCTCAATCGTGACACCGGGGCGGAAATCGTTACTGGAAATCATCGGAAGCTGGTTTACAAAGCACCGCAGGCGGGCATAGGACGGGATACACTCTACCGCTTTTTGGGGCCGTTGGGTATTGGGCCCAGGAATCTGGAATCGACCGGGCTATGGCAAGATTGGAAGATTGGCAGTCTCCCGATGCGCCCATGGAAACGGGCGATCGCGCTGGGGCTGTTGCGATGGTTTGAGGGCTTGCGGGCTAGGGTTTAGGGCTTCCTTGCGAGTCCTGGGGGCTGGCTTGCAGGTTGGCTGGCGCAATTGCCGGTGTAGCCAGTGGTCAGCCAGCCGTCAGCCAGCCGTCAAGCAGCCATATTTTTTATTCACTTCGATTGACCTCGATTTATCTTCGATCATGGCTATTCCAAGGCGATTTAAGGCAGGGCAAACCCGCTCCGGGTGGGCGAAGACGATCGAAACCTGGACAGCGGTGGTCGATCGACAACTGCAACGACGGGAGCAAGGGTGGATGGGCGGTTGGGCGATCGCCCTGAGCCTGGTGATGGTGCTGTGGACGATCGGGGCGGCTCCCGCTTGGGCAGCACTGCCGGCCGGGAATGCCATCACTGACGGCAAGGCCCTGCTGCGCTATTCCTTGCCGATCGACAATGTGCCGATTCGCAAGGTGCAGTCGGAGGTGGAATCGATCGCCGGATCCTTGCGGGCTAAGCGTTGGAGTCCCGTGGCCACCAGCTTGAAAACGGCCGATCGGACGGTGACCTACAAGCGCAACCAGATTTTGGCGGCCGTTCGTCCCGATCGCCAGGAAGCCGCTGCCCAAAAGCTTGATCAGATCAGCGAGACGATCGCCAAGGCCCAGGCCGCCGTGGAAACCAAAAATAAGTCCACGGTTTGGGAACTGCGCCGGGAGATTCTGGACGCAGTGGGGGCGATCGAAGCGGATATGGTGCAGGGTTTCCCCTTTGAAGTGCCTGCTCAATATGCCAACCTGCCCCAACTGAAGGGCCGCGCCACGATCGAGATTCAAACCAGCAAAGGCAGCGTCACTGTGGTGGTGGATGGCTACAGCGCCCCCGTCACGGCCGGCAACTTTGTGGACTTGGTGCAGCGGGGCTTCTATGACGGGTTGCCCTTCACCCGTGCCGAAGATTCCTACGTGTTGCAATTTGGCGATCCGGCTGGCCCCGCTGAAGGCTTCATTGATCCCAAAAACAACGAATATCGCGCCATTCCCCTAGAAATTCTGGCCAGTGGCGACAAGGAACCCACCTACGGCATCACGCTCGAAGATGCGGGCCGCTATGGCGATTTGCCCGTGCTGCCCTTCTCGTCCTATGGGGCCCTGGCCATGGCCCGACCGGAACCGGATCCCGATGGCGGTTCGTCTCAGGTGTTTTTCTTCCTGTTTGAACCGGAACTGACTCCCGCCGGGGCCAACCTGCTGGATGGTCGCTATGCGGTATTTGGCTACTCGATTAGCGATGCCAAGGCGGTGTTGGATAAGATTCGCCCCGGTGACCAGGTGGTGAAGGCAACGGTGGTGGATGGGTTGGAAAATCTGGTGCAGCCCAGTTAGGTGCGGCGGGTTCTGAGTGATGCCGTTTGCTCAGAACCTGTCTTGCAGCGAACGCCTCCCCGAGGATTGAGTCCCCGCTTGGCCTGGATGCCAAGGGGGATTCGTTTTGTTGGAACCGTTCCGTTTAGCCGGGTTGCCTAGGTTGCGGGGTCATTATGTTTGGGTTGGGTGCGTTTAGAGTCAGTGCGAGAGCTTATGGACGCGGTGGAATCGTTGCGGTTGGCGGATGTGGGGGAAGCGGGGCTACTGGCGCGGTTGTTTGCCTTTTGCGATCGCTCGGTGGTGGGTGATGACGCGGCCCTGTTGGACTGGCCCGAGGGTCGATCGCTCGTGGTCACAACTGATGTGCTGGTGGACGGGGTGCATTTTAGCGATCGCACCACCCCTCCTAGGTCGATCGGGTGGCGAGCGGTGGCGGCCAATTTGTCCGATTTGGCGGCCATGGGGGCAACGCCTCGGGCAATCACCGTGGGGCTGTCTCTGCCGGGGAATTGTGCGATCGACTGGGTGGAGTCTCTCTATGGGGGGATGGCCGATTGTTTAGCCCAGTTTGGCGGGGCAATTGTGGGGGGTGATGTGACCCGATCGACTGTGGCCACGGTGGCGATCACGGCGATCGGGTCGGTTTTGCCCGATCGATCCCTCCAGCGCCACGCGGCCCAACCGGGAGATGCGATCGTCGTGACGGGTGAACATGGGGCTTCCCGTGCGGGGTTGGCCCTGCTGTTGGCTGACTGGCCCCCGGATGCTGCGGAACCTTCGGCCGCAGCGCGATCGACCTGGATTCGGGCCCACCAATACCCAACCCCCCGCTTGGACGTAATCGATCAGTTGGATCAACTGCGCCCCAGGCTGGTCGATCGCCCCCTGGCCGCCATGGACTCCAGCGATGGGCTGGCCGATGCGGTGGTGCAATTGGCCCAAGCCAGCGGCCTGCGGGCGCAACTGTGGGGCGATCGGCTGCCAATACCATCGGGGTTGGTGGCGGCGGTGGGGCTGGCGCGGGCCCGCCATTGGACGCTCTATGGGGGCGAAGATTTTGAATTAGTCCTGTGTTTACCGCCGGATTTGGCTGCTGCTTTGGTGCAGTCCTTGGGCGGTTCGGCGGCCATTGTGGGGGAAATGGTGGCTCCAGAGGCGGATCCTGAGGCGTTTTCAGAGGCGTTAACCCAGCAGCCGATCGCCTGGGTGGTGGATTCAGGGGCGATCGAACCGATCGGGCGATCGGCCAGCTTCCAACATTTCGGAACATCGGCCACCACCGGGCCCGCTTGAGGCTGTCCCGCTGGGCCAGGCCCAAGGCGGCCATGCCCAATTGGCCCAGGATTGAGCCATCATGATTGAGCAATGCTAGAGGCGCAAAATGCGGAGCTGTTCAACCGCAAAGCCACTGACCTGAGCCACTGACCTGAGCCATCTCCATGGGCCCATCGGAGCAACCAACATTGCCCATTGCAGAACCCGCGATCGACCCCATGGGCCTCGATTCCAATCCGCATCTCCCTGAGTCGGCGGCAGAAGATGTCCGTGATGATCGATCGAGCCTGGCCCCGATCGCCCCAGAATCAGCACCGGATTGGTCGGCAGTGATTGAGCAATTGCAAATTTTTCAGCGATCGCAACTTGACCAGCTTGCCCAAGATCTCGATCGCCTGAGCGCCGAGAAAACCCAATTACTGTTGGATCTCGATCGCCTAGCTCGCTATCGCCAACAACTGCGAGCACAGCCCGCTCCGGGACAATCTCTGTTGGATCCCACCAGCCAAGCTTGGGCCCAACAGTGGGCAAAACAACTGGCTCAACACATGGGAGCCCACCTGAAAAGGGCGATCGACCAACGGTTTCAGGCCTTGGCTCAGGAATTGCGGCCCAGGGATTCCGGCGAGGCGATCGGCTCGCCCGTGGTGATCCATGGTCGTCTCAGTAGCACCGCGATTGAGCGACAATTAATGGCGCTGGATCAAACCCTGGCCCAAGTTTTCACCCATCTCCATCAAGACTTGGCGGCCTATGAACAGGCGCTGGCCCAACGACTCAGCCGATTGGCCCGGCGACAACAGCAGGGGGAATTGTTGTTGAAGCAAGTGATGGCTCGTTGGGAAACCTCGATCTCGCCCAATGCTTTCGCGCCCGATTCTCTTGGGTCTGAGCTTGGGGTTCCTGAGCCTGAATCAACCGCGCCCGATCGGCCCGCTTCCCCGATCGCCCCCTTGTCCGATCCGGCTCCTGTGTTGTTCCCTCCCCCCCTTGTGGCCGTGAAACCCTCCGTCCCCCATCCTCAGACCCTGCGGCAACCGGGCTGGCTGTTGGCCCTGGTGGCGGCCCTGTTGTTGGCCCTGTTCAATGTGGCCCTGAAGCTGTTGTTTACGGGCAATGCTCCGGAAACCCTGTTAGGGGTGGTGACCCTACCCGGCATCATTGCGCCAGGGCTGGGCAATTCCCTGCTGATTTTGCTGTTGCGCACCCTGGCGATCGTGTTGGTGTTTCCAGCGCTGGCCACTTGGCTTTATCCCGCCACTTGGCAGGAAATTCGCCACCTGTGCCAAAGCCGCGATCGCCGGTCTTGGCAAATGATCTTGCTAAACGGCTTTTTCATGTTTGTGTCCCAAGTGCTGCTCTATGTGGCGATCGGGAATTTGCCAACGGGCTTGGCGGTCACCCTCTTTTTTCTCTACCCCGTCTTTACCCTGCCCCTGTCCTGGTGGCTATTGGGCGATCGCCCCACGGCCCTGCGCTTGTTTCTCACGGCTCTGATTCTGCTGGGGGGCGGCTTGGCCCTGCCCGAGGGGGGTCCGACCGCGGGCGATAACTGGGTGGGCCTCTCCAGCGGGCTAGCGGCCGGCGCAGCCTTCGCAGGCTATCTACTCACGGTGCAATGGGGAACCAAAACCTTGCATCCCGTGCCGTTCACCCTGGTTTCCTTTCTGTGGGTGTTTGTGTTGGCTTGCTTTGGACTCATTGCACGGCCGGAGGCGGTGACGGTGCAGGTGTTGCCGGGGACTTGGGGCGGCCTGCTGTTGGGTGGAGTCATTTTGGGTCTGTTGACCTTGGGGGGCTACCTGCTGAATAACTTGGCGGTGCAACGGGTGGGAGCCGCTTGGACGGCCATTCTCAGCGCCTCGGGCAATGCCCTGACGGCCCTGGCGGCCTGGGTTTTGATCCAAGAATCGCTGGCCGGGGGGCAATGGCTGGGCATTGGGTTGGTGACCCTTGGGGTGACGCTGCTGAGTGTGGAACAGTTGAGCAAGCCGCGCCGATCGCCCCGATCACGCCAATCGCCCCAAAGCTAGGCCAGGTTAATCAACCATCGATGGTCTCGTGGGCCCCTTCTGAGACAATGGGGACGCTTTTGTCCTGATGCTTGCGTGCCGATGAAATCCTATTCGCTGCGATCACCCGCCAAAATTAATCTCTATTTGGAAATTGTGGGCGATCGTCCCGATGGTTTCCATGAGTTGGCCACCGTGTTCCAGAGCATTGACTTGGCGGATCTCGTCCATGTGCGATCGGGAATGCAGGGCGTAATCCAAGTGGAGTGCGCCGCCGAGGGTGTGCCTAACGATGCCAGCAATTTAGCCTATCGGGCCGCAGCCCTGATGAGCGAGCGGTTTCCCGAAGCCTTCGCCAAATGTGGGGGCGTGGCGATCGAAATTGAAAAGCGAATTCCCGTGGCCGCTGGCTTAGCTGGGGGATCGGGCAATGGCGCGGCGGTGTTGGTGGGGCTGGACTTGGCCTGGGGCTTGGGCCTCACCCAAGGAGAATTGCAGGAGTTGGCGGCCGAGTTGGGATCCGATGTGCCCTTCTGTGTGGGCGGAGGAACAGCGTTGGCCACGGGACGCGGTGAGGTGCTGGATCCCCTCGCGGGGGTGGATCAGGTGTGGTTGGTGTTGGCAAAGTACCGCAGTTTGGGCGTTTCCACCCCCTGGGCCTATCAAACCTATCGCGCTCAGTTTGGGGCGGAATATGCCCGCACTCCAGAGGCCCAAGCGGCTCGGCATACGGCGGCCAAGTCTGGGCCCCTCGTGCGATCGCTCCAGGCCTTGGCTACGGGCGATCGAGCTGGTCTTTCGGGGTTGCGGCCCCTGTTGCGTAATGATTTGGAACGGGTGGTGTTGCCGGCCCATCCCCAAATTGCGCAGTTGCGGGACTTGCTCGATCGCCTGGCCCCGCTGGGAGCGATGATGTCCGGTTCTGGCCCCTCGGTTTTTGCCCTGGCCGAATCCGCCAGCCAAGCCCAGGAAATCCAAGCCGCCGCGCGATCGGCCCTGCCGGATCCGGATTTAGAATTTTGGGTCACCCAATTCAGTGCGGCGGGCATTCGGCCCATTAACCAGTCGGTTTAGCGGTGGATTCGGCCATTAATTCAGGGATTCACTCAGGTAGTTTAGGGGTTCATTCAGGAGGCGGTGAATTCGTTTCCGCCAGGGGCAACCAAGCCACAGCCATCGTTCCCTGAGCGATCGGGGGAAGGAGTCGATCGGGAGTTTCCCGCAACCGCAACCGAGCAGGTAGGGCGATCGGGGGGCTAAACAGTTCCAAGCGGCCGCCCATCTGCGTCATCAACTGACGGGCGATCGCCAAACCCAACCCCGTGCCTGGAATCGGGCTGGCGGCCTGAATTCCCCGAAAACCGCGCTGAAACAGCCGATCCAAGTCCGCTGGCGGGATATTGTTGCCCTGATTGCTGACCACCAGTGCCAGACCCCAACCGGCTGCGGGCGCATCTTGCCAAGCGGCGACCCGGGCCAGCACCTGCACCCGACCCCGATCACAGGCGTATTTGATGGCGTTATCCAGCAAATTGCTAAACACCTCTCGCCAAGCCGTGCCATCGGCCAAAACCGGCGGCAAATCGGCGGGTAACGACATTTGAAACGATCGCCCGCGTTCGATCGCCACCGCTTCCGCCGCCGCAATCGCATCCATCACCAAGGCCTCGACTGGCCAAGGGGCGATCGTCACTCCCGGCAACAGCAGGGCCGCTTTGTTTTCGGCGGGGGCGGGTAACTCCGACGGTGAGGGCTGGTCGGCACTGGGGGCCGCTGCCCCTGTCCAGTCCGGCGTATCAATCACTTGGCTAAAGTCCGTCAACATCCCTTGGAGTCGATCGCCCTCCCGCAGCAAGCTTTCCAGATGTGGGCGCGATCGATCCTCGCCGCCCAGCCGCTTCAGCACCAACTTGCCAAACGTCCGAATGGCCGTCAGGGGATTGCGAAACTGGTGCAGCCAATTGTGTAGTAATTCCGCCTGGCGCTGTTGCGTGGTCTGTTGTTGGCGATAGGCCGCCTCCAGCAGTTGATTGCGGCGATCGAGTTCGCAGGCCGCCGCCAAGGTCACCGCCACCCGCCCCGCCTGCTGGCGATCCTTGGGAGTCCAAGGTTTAGGGCGATCGAGCACCAACAGCCCCAACATCATCCCCCCTCGGGCCAAGGGCAGCACCAATCGGCCCGGGTGGGGTTGGGGATTGAATAGGGGATTCAACGCGGGGTCAACGGCTGAATGGGAATTGGTGGAATGGGCAGAGGCTGAATGGTCAGCATCCGTGATCTGGGTGGCCGCCGGGGGAATTGCTTCCGACGCGATCGAGAAGTCCAGCACGTCCGGCCGATCACCCGCTTGGTGACTAACCTCGGCCTCGGGCGCGATCGCAGAGGTGATCTCCGCCGGAGCCGCTGCCCAAGGGCCCGACCCCGACAGCAACCGCGATCGGCCCCGACTGCGCGATCGGCCCGTTCCCGCTTCCCCCAAAAGCTGCGTCTTGGCCCGAGCCGGATATTCCAACACCGGCATCCAAGCCGGTTCCGCCGTTCCTGACCAATCCTGCGCCAAATACACCACACCCCGTCCCAGGTGCAGCGTTTCCGCCATCAAGGCCAACTGCGCTTGGCACAGGGCCAAAAAGGTTGAACTCGCCATTGCTCGCCACTCCCCCCTGGGGGCCTCCATCGGGGAACATTCGCGGTTGCCAGGGATTGGGGAGCGGCCGCGCCCGGTTTCCCACATGGGGCGATCGCCGGCTTTGTGAAGAATTACGGCGTTGCTCTCCCCAAGGCTTGAGAACTCCTTAAGCTGGAGCTATCTCAAACCGCTTCTATTCAAATTGCTCCATCTAAACTGATTAAAAACCATTAAAAAGCCGCGAGGGATCGCAAGAACCTGGGGCGGCAATTGTGCAAAATCCAGGCGGTCTCTAGGTTTCTGGATGGGCCAGCACTCACAATCAAACTGCTAAGAAATCGACAGAATAAAACATTGTAATTGAATTCATGTCGATCAATTAAAACAAGTTGAAATTTTGGCGCAAAGGCGATATACTTTGCACGGCTTTTGTAACCGTCACTACACTTATCTTGGCACGGGAGGTAAGGAGGTTGGCAAGGAGACGCAAGCGCAAGAGCCGTCGGCGGCAAGAAGGGCGACGGATTCTTGAGAATGTGCCACAGTATAGCATCGAATGTGGCGAAGATAAGCCGGTCACGGCCGCTCGCAAATTCATTAAGGCAGAGGGAATTCATCCCCCCGCTTTGGTGTTGGTGAAGCGTAACGAACACACCACGGATCGCTACTTTTGGGCCGAAAAAGGGTTGTTCGGAGCGCAATACGTTGAAGAAAACCACTTCCTGTTCCCGAGTCTTCGGCTCTGGGGCGATCAAGAAGGGGATGTGCCTGCTTTGGGAATGGTGGCCGCTGCGGCCCGCTAAGTCCATGGCAACAAAACTGAAACCCGCGTTGTGTGGAGCCTGAAATCAGACGTTTGAGGTCGTGGCTGTTCTGCAATTCGGGCAAAGTTAAGGTGCAAATCGTCTTGGGGGATGGATGCACGGAAACGTGGATTAATTGGTGATTTGTTATTGATTGGTGGGTGATGACCGTTGACCTTCCCTTGGCGATCGACTCCTACATCGCAGCGCCAGTGGACGATCGAGTGCATCACAGTTGACACATCAATCTCTCATTAGCAAAAAGCTCAATAGCCGACTGACGACGGGCCTAAGCGCGATCGCTTCTTGCGCGATGGCCTTGTGCGGCCCTGGGTGCTTCCAATTCAAAAAAATCCAGCAACGTCCGCGATCAGTCCGCTGATCAGTGGGCGTTGCTGGTTTTTTATGGGTTTGCAGGTGTGGGGTTCTAGGGTTGTGCTGTTCTTTTGAGCTAGGCAACCTGGGACAGCAAGGCACGGAAAAATCGGCCCGTCAATGGGTTCATCAACAAATCAGCAGTTACCACATGCCGCGAATTGGTTGTGCGGGGCGATCGGGGGTGACGGTGGTTTGTTGAACAGTGGTTTGTTGGCCGCTGCGTTGTACGGTGCGTTGTTGCACGGTGGTGGTCGTGGTCACACTGGCTTGACTGGTGCTGACGTAGGCGCTGTCAGCATTGGCCAGTTGAATGGAGCCATTGCGAATCACGAGGGCATCGTTTCCCAGGGCAACGGCTTGGGCAAAGAAACGACCATCGACCAAGGCCAAGGTGATTTGATCTCCCGGATCGAGTCCCAGTCGGGTGCGATCGAGCTGGGTAATGCCCACCAAGCGCGTGGAACCATCGGTCAGCAACAGTCGCACCCGATCGCCCACCAAATCTTGAATCTCGCCGGTCACAATTTCCACATTTTCAGCGGGCCCCACCATCCACACCACTTCCGGCATTTCTGCCCGGGTGGGCAAGGGGGCCAGGGTGGCGGTGGTGACCAAAAGGGCGATCGAACCCATCACTGCGCAAGTCCATTTGCAAGCCATAACCAACTTCTCCAACGGAAGACTGTGAGTGCCAACGGAAGGACTCGATCGGGCGATCGAATCCGCCAACTGATTACTTCGCGGCCGTTGGGGGAAAGTCAGGATCACCAATTCGACCTCGATCGGGTCCAGAGGAGCGATCGCCAGGGGTTAATCAACCAATAATGAGGATGTTCTAATGAGGATGCTCTGAAGCGTGCGTGCGCTAAAACTCTGGGCCAGAATCGATCGCAGCGGCCACCACATCCACAACGGCGGTGGTTTGGCGACCCGTGAGCCAATAGGTGCGCATGGGGCCGCGGCCCTTCACATCAATCTCGCCTCGGGATTCAAACTCATAACGATCGCGTAGGGCCTGATACACCGTTTCGGTCACCTGAATTCGGCTGGCCAAGCCCTGGGACTCCATGCGACTGGCAATGTTGACCGTATCGCCCCACAGGTCATAGATAAACTTACGAATGCCAATTACACCGGCAATTACGGGCCCGGTGTTCATGCCAATGCGAATTTCCAGCGATCGCCCCAAGGTTTGCTGAAACTCATCCTGAAAGCCATGAATCACCCGCTGCATATCCAGCGCCATGTTAGCCATGGCTGCAGTGGGATCTTCCATGGGCAGGGGCAGCCCGGCCGCCACCATGTAGGCATCTCCGAGGGTTTTGATTTTTTCCAGGTGATGGCGTTCTGCCAGGTGGTCAAACTGGGAAAAGATGCGGTTCAACCAGGTCACCAGATCGATCGGGGGCAGTTGGGACGAAAGGGGCGTGAAACCCACGATGTCCGCAAACAGAATGCTGACTTCTTCAAAATGTTGGGCGATCGGTTCCGATTCCGTGGATCCATCGGGCTGCACATTTTGCTTTAGGCGATCGGCCACGGTGCGGGGCAGGATATTCAACAGCAATCGCTCTGATTTTTCCTGTTCCCGGCGCAGGGCTTCTTCGGCCTGTTTGCGTAAGGTGATGTCTTCCACCACCCCCAACAACCCAATCACGCGGCGTTGATTGTCGTGAATCGGAATTTTGCTGATATCTAGCCAAATGGTTTCGCCCGTGGCTCCCGGTTTTTGCTTGGGGGCGATCGCGTGCCAAACGGGGCGATCGCTCTCAATCACCCGGCGATCTTGCTCCCGAAAGGCCTCCGCTGCCTCTGGATCTCGCACCAGGTCAAAATCCGTTAGCCCAATCACCGCTTCAGGGTTTTCCAGCCCCGCCGCTTCTGCCCAGTTTTTGTTGCAACCCTGAAAGACCAGATCGGTATCTTTCCAAAACACATGCTGGGGAATGCTGTCGAGAATTAGCCGCAAATATCGTTCCTTTTCTTGCAGCTTGGCTTCCGAAAGGGTGAGGGCGGCGGTGCGTTGTTGCACCTTCAGCTCTAGATTTTGGTTGGCTTCTTCCCAGGCGGCAAAGGCCTGCCGCAACTGAAAGGCCATGCGGTTAAAAGACTCGGCCAGGCGATCGACCTCCAGAATTGGGCTGGCGGCGGCGGTCTGATTTAAATTGCCCTCAGCGATCGCCTCGGCGGCCCGGCTGATGCGACTGACGGGATCCACAATCCAGCGCGTGGTGGCGATCGCCATTAAGACGGCCAAGCCTAAAGCGCCCAAACAGAGCAGAGCGGTGATGCGGGTATTTTCCTGAATTTGGGATGTGAAATCCCGCTCGGGGACAACCGTCACAGTCACCCAGTCAAGTCCATAGTCATTTTCCAGGGGCAACACATCGATGAAAACACGATCGCTCCCCTTCGGTCGCACAATGCCCTGATATCGCTTGCTGACCTGGCGATAGGTGCCAAAGCGCTCCCGCAAAAACTCGCCCGCTGCCCGAATTCGAGGATCGCGGCTCTCCTCCGGTTTCAGCCGCTGGGGTTGGTTTTGGGCATCCCGCAAAAACAGGGGTTCCTCAGATGACGTGGCCACCAGGGCCCCGGTCAACCGCTCCACAATAAACATTTCTCCGGTTCGCCCTACCTTCAGACCCCGTAAAAAGGTGGAAAGCTGTTCCAAGGGAAGGTCGATCGCCAGCACACCCTTGAGCGTTTCCGTGGTCAGCGGTGTGCCACTGGCGGTCACCGTACTGGGGTTGCTGGTGTAAACGGGCAAGGCCGGAGTAATGCCCAAAACCGGCGGCTCCGTGAACACATAAATGGGCGACCAGGCCAAGCCCCCCCGAGCCACAGCAGCCCGATACCAAGGGCGTTTACGGGGGTCGTAGGGCCGGGAGCTGACGAAGCGATCGCGCTGGCCCTGCTTGTTCAGGGTGTAAATTCTCCAGTTGGGGGCCGTGGCCGTTGTTCGCACGGAGACCGTGGAAGGGTTGCCGCGCTCAACCTGCAAAAAATTGCCCTCCGCGTTGCCGTAGTAGAGGGTGGAGACCTCCGGTGTGATGTGTACCTGATGCCAAAAGTAGCGCTGAAGGGCGGCGAAGTCGTTGAGGTTGAGGTTACCCGTTGCCACGGATGCAGCATCAATGCGCAAAAACAGCTCGGATGTGCCCAAATACCCCTGCACATGCTGTTCCACCTTGGCCGCAATTTCGCCACTGAGCCTGGCCGCGAGGTCATTCACGGCCCGCTGGCCATTTCGCAGTGAGAGCCATCCCGTGAGTCCAACGGCCCCGGCCACTTGCAGGACGAGCGGCACGACCAACCAGCGCAAGCGTAGTTGTCGGAACCGCTTCGGGATCGACTGGATGGGTTGCACGAGTTTCATAGGGTGTCTAACGGTGCGGGTGGGGCGTGGTCAGGATCAGGAATGGAAAACCAGGCCTCGCTTGGGTTTCCATGTTGCAATTTGTTGCGGCTGAGAGAAACCGGCGCAGCAAATTGCAGCAGCCGACGAAAGTGCTCCGATGAAAAACGTGCCGAGACTTGAACGAGTCTGGGTTACAGCCTTCGCGCAGGCATCAGAATCGCTGAGGACGGTGGTTTGATTCTGGCATTCTCGGGGGAACTTGTGGGGTGATACACCTAGGCGCAGCTTGTGACTTCCTGCGGCGCGACGGTTGATCATGATCGGGTCGATCGACCCGATCGACCCGCTGCGGCCCACCCGAAGATCGTTAAATCCAGTAAGGCAACCAGCGCACACCCTCAATTCCCCAAATCCGCAGTTGCCAGTCAAAGGGGGTGAGGGGCCAGCCCAAATAAACGGGCAGCCAAAACAGAAAAGACAGGCCAATCAAAATCATGGCGGCGATCGAGAGGGGGCGATCGGAGCGGGATTGCCAGAGCCGATCGAGCAGCCAAGCCAAGACCAAGCCCGAAAACACAAACGCTCCCATGTAGTGGTAGAGAAAGGTACAACGAGAGACCTTGGCCCAGGGCAGCCAGTTCGCCCCGTAGTTCACCAGGCAATAGGTCAACATCAAAACTTCAGGCGATCGCGCAGCGGCCCCGATCGCGCCCGATCGCTCCCACATCAGTCGCAATTGCCAGCGATGGGATCCCAACCGCACCACGGGACTTTCCAAATAATCGGTGCTGACCAGGGGGTTCGCCAAAGCGGCCGGTTGCGCGATCGATCGCCACCAGTACCGCCCCAACCACCACAGGGCCACAACCAACGCCCCCGCTGTCAGCCACCAAAGTAGTGGATTTCCCAGGGCATGTACGTCATAAACCGTTGGCGTACCGGCCGGGAGATCCTTGGGAATCGGGTTTTGATAATCGATCGGGGCGTTGGGGCCGCTGGTGCGGGCGTAGAAATAGGCGATCGGGCGCAACAGCAGGGGCCAAGTGAACCAACGGGAACAGTAGGGATGGGCATCATCACCCCCAACCCGATGGTGGTAGCGCAACAAGTCTTGGTTAAATTCCCAAATACTTTTGCCGGGATTCATTTGGGCATGGGGAATCCACAGCAGCCAATAAATCACCAACGGCAAAAGCCCCAACATCAATCCCATTTGGATCGGGCTGAAGCGCTGAAGGAGTGTTAAGGGATTTGCGGCCGATCGGCCCGTGCGGGAACTGGGGCTGTTTTCAATGCTCTTGGGTGGTTCGACATTCTCGATCGGCTCGGTTGATTGCCGGGTCGTGAAACCAGGGCGATCAAGCCAATGCCAAACTCGCCACAGGGCCCAACTGCCCCAAGCCCCCACCAAGAAGGCCAAGCCATTCCACTTCACGCTGGCTGTGCAACCAAACCCCAAGCCCGCCACCGCCAGCCAGGCCCACACCTGCCAGTGATAGCGCGATCGCCCGGCCATGGCCCGCGCCGCCATCAGCCAGCCACAGTGACCCAACAGGCCAAAGATCACCAGGTAAACATTGTTTAACCCATAGCGGGATTCCACCAAAAACAGCCCATCCAGGGCGATCGCCCCCGCCGCCACCAGGGCCAACAGCCGCCGCCCGGAAATTAACCAAGCCAACCAGGCCACCACCAACGGCATCAAAGATCCCACCAACGCATTCAGCCAGCGATAGCTGACCGTGGCTAGCAGGGAACCGGTTGCTTGGTTGGTGTTGTCGCGCCCCCACTGAAAATGCTCACTGATGGCAATCCCGATCGCAATCAGATACTTACTGAGGGGGGGATGGCCATCTTCAACGGGTTTGCCCACCAAGTAATCGCGGGCGAACTGGGCAAAGTAAACCTCATCAAACACCAAGGTGTTCAGGTGGCCCAAGTGCCAAAATCGAACGATCGCCCCCGCCAGCACGATCGCCCCCAGAATCCACCACCAATGGGATTCCCAGTGCCATCGCAACTTGGAGGATTTTGGGAAATCCCCCCGATCAGCTTGAGCTTCCTGGTGTGGTGAGTGGTCTAGGGGCGATCGCACATCAGCCATGACAAAACCCATGGAAAAAAGGCCATTTTAAGGGCCATTGCAGCGGCCGCAATTGCGAGGCCCCGCGAACGGACGCTTAAGGATTTGCGTTGGAACCCGTGCCTTGCCAGTCGCTGCCGATTTGAATCGTCACGTCGGATCCCAAAATGCCCGAGCTATCCACCCGCACATCACCCCGCCCGATCGCCGCCTTCACCTGTTCCGCCGTATCCGCATCCCCATTTTGGGCAATCACCCGCGTCGTGCTGATCGTTTCCTTCCAAGACCGCGCCACAAACGTTTGGCGATAGCCCATCGCTTCTAATTGCCGCGCCACCGCCCTAGCGGCCTCCGGATTGCCACTAGCATCCTGCACCGCCACACGCACCTGCGACATCGATCGACTGTCGCCGGAACCGACCCCATGTTCAAAATGCTTAGCCATCATGTCCCGAATTTGATTCGGGTAGGGCAACCAATAGCTCGTGCCGTAACGGGCAATATCTCCGTAATCCCCCGGAGTCACCAGCATTTGCACATTTTGGCGATCGACCTGGGTGGCAAAGCCCGCCAGCGCCACAATCTCCTCCATGCTGAGGTTGGTGTCCAAATTCTCCCGAATCACCGACAAAATATCCGGTAACTTCAGCAGCGTGGTGGGGTTCAGGGCCTGTTCCTTCAGGCTGCGCATGGCCATCTGCTGGCGCTGGACCCGGCCAATGTCTCCATACTCATCGTGGCGGAACCGCAAAAACGCCAGCGCCTGTTCCCCATTCAGGTGTTGCCGTCCCTGTTTCAGATTGATGTAAAGGTGTTGGCTGTCGTCTTGATACTTCATGTCACGGGGAACATAGACCGTTAAGCCCCCCAAAGCATCCAGCAGCTTTTCCACCCCTTGGACATTAATCCGCATGTAGCGGTCGATCGGCACACCCCCCAGCAGCTCGCTCACCGCCTTGGCGCTCAGGGCCGGCCCCCCACGACTGTTAGCGGCATTAATTTTGGTCATCCCCAGACCATCCACCCAAGCCCGCGTATCCCGAGGAATCGACAGCACCGATAGTTTTTTCTGGCTGGGGTCAAACCGCACCAAAAACATCGTGTCCGACAGACCCTCAAAGGAGTTCACCAGCGCATGGTAGCCATACTTGCGACTCAGGCTATCATCCACGTCGGAGGTAATGACCTTAATCCCCAGCACCAAAATATTGACCGGCCGGGTGAGCTGCGGCAGTTGCAGACCCAGGCTGGAAATGGGTTGATTGTTCCCAAAAACCGCCTTTTCCTCTTTGCTCAATTCCCGCTGACTGAGGCTGGGGGAACTGAGGGAAACGGCCAGCAACGCCCCCGTGGTTGCGGAGATGGTGGCCACGCCCAAGAGGCTAAACAACAACCAGAACCAGCGGAAGCGATTGGCCCGAGGCTTGGGTTGCGGCGCTGGGGAGCGAGACATATCGGTAGCGTTGGTTTGGGAATGTCGATCGGTCAAGGGTGAGGAGGCGCGGTTGGAATGGCGAGTGGACACGGAATTCCTCAAAAGGGGGTCAAGGGCGGAGAGTTGATGAGAGAGTAGCGCACTGAATGGGCGATCGGGCAGGGGCACTCAGGTGGCTCTGGCAGGGCGATCTCCACTTGATGAGGCTCTGAGAACCGCTGGGAGTGCGGTGTGGGGTGGCTGCCCAGACACCAATCTGACCGTTCTGACCATGGAAAGCAGAGCACAGCGACCCGGCCGCATCGGCGGGGAAAACCACTAGGTGCAACTGCCGTAGCGCAATCATCGGGGATGGGTGCGCAAAACTGCCGTCATTTTAGCGGCGTTTTGGTGCGATCGCGGTGGATCATCCGGAGAAGATTGAGCAAAAATTCGCCGGAACTTTTTAGCAGGATTTAACTAGCTTTGACTGAGAGTTCAGCCGAAAATGCGATTCCCCAAGCAATTCTCGATCATCATTCCCAAATCCCATTCCTAGATCTCAGCTCTTTTCGGCACTGCTCAGGATGGGTTGGGAATCAGTCCAGGATCGGCCCCAGATTTGTTTGGGGTAGGGTTGGCCAGCTCGTGATTGCAGACCGTTGGCAGCCGCCAAGCTGGGAACCTAACTGCTAGCGGGTCTTGCTTGAGTCTTGATTTAGTAGCGAGTTGGTGGCGAGTTGGTGGCGATTCGATGTTAAGGCGCTGTTGAGGCGATGCTGAGATGCGATATTGGAATGCGATATTGAGATGCAATATTGAATTGAACCGGCGTTAACACTATTGAAGCTGGCGTTGAAACCGTGCAAGATACCAGGCTCAACAACCTCCTAGGCGCGATCGCCCGGGGATTAGGAGGATGGCTCCAAAATCCTTGGCGGCGCACTTCTGTACAGTGTTTGGCGGTGTTGGTGGGGTTCTTTGGGGCTTCCGCCTTGATCACCACAGCGGGCCAGGAAGCCGCCTGGGACTTGTCCATGGCGGGCATTTTGGCGGTGTTCTGCGAGGTGGTGAGCATTGTCGTCTATCGCCGCTGGAATGCTCGGGCTACAGATTTCAACGGGCGATCGCCCCTGTGGCTGTCGGTTTTGAATTTACTGAAATTAGGAATGGTTTACGGCCTGTTCTTAGAGGCTTTCAAATTGGGAAGCTAACCCCAAACAGGAAAAAAGCCCCGCCCTGCTGGGGCGGATGGTCTGAAGTTGGGGAGTGCCTGTGAGGTGATGATTTGCGGCGAGTGAGCGCTGACATTGCAAGGCTTTCACGAGCTGATCGTGCCTGAATTACGGCACTACCCATTACGGCACTACCCAAACGCCCTCATGATTCCTAGTCGCACTCTAACTCACCTTGAGCGACTTGCTAGCCAATCCAGACCAAGTTCTCAGCCGCGTCTCGAAAATCGTCGGACGCAGACACACCATTACAGGTGGTAATTTCCGGGGACTCCTCACCATCGCGGGGGCGATCGGGTGGGGGCGGCGGTGGTGGAAAGGAAGGCGGCGGCGGCGGCGGTGGAGTTAAGCCCGCCGTGGTTTTTGCGCTGGTGGGGCCGTAATGCTTGCGGTGGCGCAAACTAGCATCATC